>JAKQPD010000234.1 GCA_029564935.1 Bacteroidota bacterium | reverse complement strand
ATACTACTTTAAATTGCCGAAGAACAGGCAAAGGCCGCTATATTGTTCATCAGGGAAGAAAGATATCCATACTGCTCCGGGCTTGCAGGATTGGGATTCACTGATATCTTTGTCTGTGAAAAACTGCTGACAGAGCGTTATATAAAAACATGTCCGATGAAATACGTAGGAGCACACATAAGTGCCTCAGGCGGGGTAGAAAATGCACCCCTTAATGCTCATAATATAGGAGCAAAGGCTTTCGCTTTCTTTACAAAAAATCAGCGACAATGGGTGGCACCGCCTCTCACCACGAAGAGTATTGAAGGGTTTCGCAAAAGATGCGAAGAGTATGACTTCAGACCTCACCAGATCTTGCCACATGACAGTTATCTGATAAACCTTGGGAATCCTGATCCGGAAGGACTGGGACGCTCACGCCACTCCTTTATTGATGAGATGAAGAGATGTGAACTGCTGGGGCTTGACAGGCTGAACTTCCACCCGGGAAGCCATCTGGGAAGGATGACAGAAGAGGAGTGTCTTGACCTAATAGCTGAATCGGTGAATATTGCCCTTGACAAAACCGCTGGTGTCATAGCGGTAATAGAGAATACTGCAGGACAGGGAACAAACCTGGGCTACCGTTTTGAGCACCTCCGTCATATAATTGACAGAGTTGATGACAAAAGCAGAGTAGGAGTGTGTATAGACACCTGCCATGCATTCACCTCCGGATATGACCTCTCAACCGAAGAGGGTTTTGAAAAGGTCTTTAACGAATTTGAAAGGGTGGTCGGATTTAACTATCTGAAAGGAATGCACCTGAATGATTCAAAGAAACCGTTCGGATCTCGTGTTGACAGGCATGACAACCTGGGGAAAGGCCTACTGGGTAATGAGGTGTTCAGACTGATAATGAATGATCCCCGCTTTGACGGCATGCCGCTTATCCTTGAGACTCCCGATGAGAATCTGTGGGTAGAGGAGATAAAATACCTGTACTCTCTTCAGAACCGGTAAACCTCTTCGCTCCGCGTTATTATTGACCGGTTATCAGCCCTGGGGCTGATGCCTGGCAGAGGTTTTTGTCTGCTTGCAGAGAGCCTGCAATGGTTTGGAATCTCATATTTGCTACTGACTCTTCCACAGTGCAGCCCGGTATGATTTGGCATCTGTTATTCAATGCTGACTCCTTCGCAGTGCAATCCGGTATGGTTTGATGGCTTGCAGATAATTTGGCCAACTGAATGATATTTCGTTTTTACGCATTTTTTTACCTTTGTCGCCGGCAATGATCCTTTAGGATTATCAGCCGGGAAGCGTACCATTTATGACAAATTACATTATTCTTGCCCTCTGTGTGATTATCATTCTCTCCTATCTGTTTGACATTTCAAGCAGATACTCGAGGATTCCGGGGATTATCCTGCTTATAGGCCTTGGTATTGCCCTGCAACTGATATCCCTGTCAACAGGTCTTAGTATTCCCAACCTGAAACCCATATTGCCAGTGATCGGGACACTGGGACTGGTGATGATAGTGCTTGATGCCAGCCTTGACCTGAAGCTCGAAAAGAAAAAGTCAAGGGTTCTTATTAACACTGTATTGTCAGCCCTTGTATTGCTTATTCTGGTGGTTACAATAGGATCACTGGTGCTTGTAAAAATATTTGGTCATACCCCGATTTCTGCAGTGCTGAACATGATACCCCTCGGAATAATCAGCAGCGCGGCGGCAATTCCCTCTGCTGAAGGATTGAGTTCCAAAGAGAAGGAGTTTATTGTTTATGAAAGCTCCTTCTCAGATATTCTGGGTATCATGGCCTTTGACTTTATACTTTTAGGTCAGTCTGAGATGAACCTGGGGGTCGGTAATTTTCTGATCGCAGGCTTTCTGACAATAGTGATTGCTGCTGTCACTACAGTAGGACTTGCATGGTTGCTGCATAAGGCAAATTATCATGTCAATTATGTAATAATAATGACATTCGTCGTGCTCGTATATGTACTGGCTGAACTGTACCA
>JAKQPD010000221.1 GCA_029564935.1 Bacteroidota bacterium | reverse complement strand
ACGAATGCATCGTTAAGTCCTTTCCGGATCTTTGCATAGGAATATGAAACAGGGGTATCGTTAAAATCGCCGGCGACTATTACAGGATGCCTGGAAAGGTTTATCTGTCCTTTTACAAGTTCGGCCTGCTGAGCCCTTCGGGTAAAGCCATTCTTAAGACTGCTGGAGATCCTTTTCATTTCCCCGAGGGTTGTCCCGTCATCATTAATCGCTATCTCTTCAAGAAAAGAACGTTCCATATTTTGTAAACGGAACGACTGAAGATGGTTATTAAAGATCCTGAATGTATCCTTTTGTATAAGTACATCCGTATAGATAGAAAGGCTCGGAGACCGGGGATGTATGATCTCCCCCCTGCCCACTATAGGGAACCTGCTGTAGGTAACAATCCCGTAATATCTGTTCCTGCCGCTTCCGATAACTTTATGGTGTGAATGATATTTACCGTTCAGATAACTCCGGATTTCATTTACCTTCTGTCCGGCATCACCAGTGCCATAAAATTCCTGAAGACAAATAATATCGGGTTGCCGTTCTTTTATAAAGTCAAGAATGACGTTTTCAGAGCTTTTGTTCCCGTGTTCAAGGGCATTAAAAAGCCGGATATTATAGCTCAGCACCTGGAATGTACCTTCCCGGTTGTCGTCATTCCCCGATAACCTGAAATAATTCGACAGGTGGGAGTAACCTGCAGCGATCACAATCACAGATATAAGAGCCTCATATCTCAACAATACAGCCCAGGTGATTATAAATAAAATATTTATAAGTAGTATATAGGGATAGGCAAGTCCGAAGAAAGCGGGAAGGGCAAATTTTTCCGGGCTGATATGTACAGCCAGGTATGACATGAGCAGGGATAATGCAAACAAAATATTTACACCGAGCAGGATCTTATATAGTATTTTTTTCAAGAGCAAATCTGATATGCAGATCAGTTTTTATTCTGGCTTTCTTTGAACAATAAATCTTTTTCCTCCCTTGTCAGACTGTCATAACCTCCTTTCGATATCTTATCAAGGATGAGGTTGATTTGAGCCTGACGGTCCGCTTTGATCCTGTTATAATCATAATCGTTTTTAGGTTTTTTATAAGTTACCTTAAGCTTTCTCCGGGGTTTAAAAAAAGTGACAAAAAAGTCAATTATCTTATTGATCCATTTGCCGGTATCACGGCCTTTTTTAAGATTGATTGTATATAAATATCCGAAGAGTGCACCCCCGATATGTGCAAGTTTGCCTCCCGAGTTAACTGAAAAATCAACTGCAGAGGTAAGAACAAATATCACCAGCGCGACATAAATGATCTTTATCCTCCCGATGAACAGCATATTGATAGTATAATTTGGGACATAGGCGGCAATTGCAATTACAACTGCCATAACTGATGCCGAAGCTCCGATTGCAACTGATTCTGAGACCACTTCCTTAAATGCGGGGAAGATGTTGAAGGAGAGGACATATACCAGGGCACCGCTGAGGCCGCCCAGCAGGTAAACAGCCACCAGTTTCCTCTGGTCAAGATATTCAAGGAATATTGTTCCGAACCAGTAAAGCCAGAGCATGTTGAAAAGTATATGCCATATATCCTTGTGGGTGAACATATATGTAATTACAGTCCAGGGCCTTAAAAGGAGGCTGCCGAATGATGACGGGACGGACAGAAGGTTGATTGCTCCGGTGGTGATCAGTGAATTTCTCAGGAGGAAAGCGATTATTGAGACAATTGTTATTGCAAGGAATACGGCAATATTGATATATATCAGCTTATTGAGGCTGCTTCCCCTGTGGTAGGTCTGTTTCAGGTTATCAAGGATACCCATCAGTATAAAGTCTTAGTTGTTTTCCTCCAGTATCTTATAAGAAAGTATCCGAAGAGCATTCCTCCGAGATGTGCAAAATGAGCGATATTACTTCCGGGTTGTGTGAATGCGAGATAAAGCTCTATTCCCCCGTAAGCCAGTACAAAGTATTTTGCCTTCAGTGGGATAGGAGGGAAAAGAAGCATAAGCTGGGTATTCGGGAAAAGCATACCGAATGCAAGCAGTATTCCGAATACAGCTCCTGAGGCTCCTACGGTAGGAGTATTAAGCAGGATCTGGAGATCCTGCATTACCGGATCGGAAAATCCCCTGTTCCTGGCCAGCAGTGAAGCTCCTTCGCTCATAACGGTCTCTATTTGTTCCGGACTGAGTTGTTTAACGAGACTATTATATTCGATGGCAATTACAGATTCATGTACAAGGGCAGCTCCAAGTCCGCAGACAAGATAGTAAATAAGGAACCTTTTCGGTCCCCAGACATTCTCAAGCACCTGTCCGAACATAAAAAGGGCGTACATATTGAAGAACAGGTGCCAGAATCCTGCATGCATGAACATATGGGTAACAATCTGCAGCGGTTTAAAGCTTTCCGATTTCGGAAAATACAGTCCAAGTATACCGTTAAGATCATAACCGAGTGTACTGCTTATGACATAATAAGCCAGAAGCATTATTGCATTGATCATTATCAGATTCCTGACAACCGTTGGTAATGAAAAAAAACCTCTGCCGTATCCGTTCATTTATTGATTTTTAAAAGTATTGTAACAGGACTCTAAAAGCCGCCTCAAAGCTAATGTTTCTGCATTAATCCGGCAAGCAGTCAGGGTTATTCTAACGGAATTTCTTATCGATATCTTCAATAGTAATAATATTTATCACCGGTTTTCCTCCCGGAGAATAATTCGGAGAAGTACAGGCGAACAGGGTGTCAAAAAGATCCTCCATCTCGTGATGAAGCAATGGTTTACCATAGGGTATGGCTGATGCACCCGCCATTGCCGCAGCCAGCTTCTCTTTTACTCCGCTTGCCGGATCAGCCTGGTTATTCCTGTATTCTGATATTAGTATGTCAAGCATCTCTTTCGGATCTCCCGAAGATGAATCCGAGGGACGCCCTTTTATTATTATTTTATTCTCTTCCCTGAACTGTATAACAAAGCCAAGGATACTCAATTCAGTTTCAATATCTTTGAGCAGGTCATAATCAGAAGCACTGATTTTAACTGCAAGCGGAAATAACTCAATCTGGCTTACCTGTCTGTGATCACTGAGACAACCCAGGTACCTCTCATAAAGCACCCTTTCGTGTGCCCTTTTCTGATCGATAAGCATCAACCCCGATTTGACCGGACAAATAATATATTTTCCTTTGATCTGGAAA
>JAKQPD010000215.1 GCA_029564935.1 Bacteroidota bacterium | reverse complement strand
GACAGACGGGCAGGTGTTATCTGGCATACCCAGGGAAGCGGCAAAAGTCTCTCAATGGTATTCTATGCAGGGAAACTGGTTCTCTCGCTTGATAATCCGACAATAGTAGTTCTTACCGACAGGAACGACCTCGATGATCAGTTGTTTGATACATTTACCGGTTGTGGTCAATTATTAAGACAAATTCCTGTCCAGGCTGAAGACAGAAGACATCTCAGGCAATTACTTAATGTTGCATCAGGAGGCATTGTTTTTACGACTATTCACAAGTTTATGCCGGTCCTGAATAAAGGTGAATTAGTTGTTGAAGAGGAACTGGAACAGGCAGCTGAACCTGATTCTGACCTGTATTTCATCAAAAACAAACCATTAAGTGAACGAAGAAATATAATTGTAATTGCAGATGAAGCTCACAGGAGTCAGTATGATTTTATAGACGGATTTGCAAAACATCTCCGTGATGCACTCCCGAATGCATCATTCATTGGTTTTACCGGCACTCCGGTCGAAACAACGGATAAGAATACCCAGGCTGTCTTTGGCAACTATATCGATATCTATGATGTTAAACAGGCTGTTGCCGATGGATCTACCGTGAGCATTTTCTATGAAAGCCGTCTGGCAAAAGTTAATTTCAATGAGGCTCAGAAGGTCACTCTTGATGAACAGTTCGAGGAACTTACCGAGGATGAGGAGCTGACAGATAAACAGAAGTTCAAATCAAAATGGACAAGACTTGAAGCTATAGTGGGTGATGATGACAGAGTGGCAAAAATTGCCGAGGATCTTATTAGTCATTTTGAACAGCGGAATGCCGTTATGGACGGCAAGGCAATGATCGTATGTATGAGCCGAAGGATCTGTGTCGACATGTATAATGCAATAACAAGACTGAGACCGCAGTGGCATGATAAAGATGATAATAAGGGAACTATAAAAGTGATTATGACAGGCAGCGCCACTGATCCCACTGACTGGCAGCAGCATATCAGAAATAAGTTAAAGAGAAAAGCTATCGGGGAAAGAATGAAGAATCCCTCTGATGACTTGAAGCTTGTCATAGTACGGGATATGTGGCTCACGGGATTCGATGTTCCCTGTCTGCATACAATGTATATTGATAAACCGATGAGGGGTCATACCCTGATGCAGGGTATTGCAAGGGTAAACAGGGTATTTAAGGATAAATCGGGAGGTCTGGTGGTTGATTACCTTGGCATAGCACAGGACCTTAAAAGAGCGCTTGCCGAGTATACTGCCAGTGGTGGTGAAGGAAAACCTGCATTTGACCAGGAAGAAGCAGTGAGAACTATGATGGAATATTTTGAATCAGTGGTCACGATGTTTGATGGATTTGATTACAGAAGCTTCTTTATACTTCGGGAGCCTGAGGAGAAGTTTAAGTTTCTTCCGGTTGCAGCAGATCATATCTTATCATTACAAGATGGTAAGGAGAAATTCGTTAACAAGGTAACCGGATTATTAAGGGCA
>JAKQPD010000205.1 GCA_029564935.1 Bacteroidota bacterium | reverse complement strand
CCCTTCTGCTTTGCTTTTTCGACTGAAACGAGTACCGATCTTGCTCCCACAGCGTCAACAGCACAAGGTTTCTCGAGGAATATATGCTTACCTGCATTTACTGCTGCCTCAATATGTGCGGGCCTGAAATGCGGAGGAGTGCAGAGAAGTACCAGGTCAACTCCGGAATCAATCACTTTCTGGTAGCTGTCAAATCCTACAAAACATTTATCATCAGGAATGTCTACGTTCTTTTCTTTCTTAAGCTGTGCCCTGCAGTTATCGATCTTGTCCTGGAAAATATCTCCCAGGGCAGTAATCTGAAGGTTTGGGCCCGCATCAAGGAAGTTGGCGGCAGCTCCTGTTCCTCTTCCGCCGCATCCGATGAGGCCCGCTTTCAGCACTGGTCCGTCAGGGGCCTGATTAAGAAGCACCGGTAATTTTTCCCTGGGTTTCCTGTTGCATGATGAAATGATCCCTGCAGCACCTATGGTACCAATAGTTGCCAGGGTGGCATTTGAAATGAATTTCCGCCTGCCGATACCTTTTTGAATCTCTGATTCTGATTTTTTCTTGTTTTCCATCTGTAATGTTATTATTTGTTTGACTTATAAATACTCATATTTTACTGTTTTCCTTTGTGATACTTTGTGTTACCTTAGAGATTCTTTGTGGTTAAAAAATCAGTTAACCACTAAGTCACACATCCCGAGCTATTCGGGATCACCAAGGCTTCACAAAGGATATTGATTAATAAACCTCCAGTTCCCTCCATCCCGGTACTGCAGGGAATTTTGCATGAGGCTCACCCTGGTACCAGTAGCAAACTGATGCGATATCTGATTTTTGAGCCAGATAACGTCCACCCTGGCGCCATCCGAGATCCTGGATTGTAACTTTCAGATCCTTGTCGAAGCGTACCGGATCCATGATGTGCCAGCGGTACATCCCGAAACGCTGCATAACGGCATAATGTCCGTCTCCTCTTATAACCTGATGCAATCCTGTATATGGAGTGGAGAATTCCGTATAGTTGACCTCTTCCACTCCGGCGGCATTCTTTTTCCTGGTGTCAAAATCATATGAACCGCAGAAGTAATCTTCTGTTCCGGTACCACATATTGTCGGGAATTTTGTATCGCCGTCGATAAAGAATTTTATTTCGCCTTCTCCCCACCATCCGTTATTGAATACTCCCCATGCCAGGTAGACACCCACATAGTGTCCCTTGCCTTTTATACCGTCAACGATAGTGTAATCGGAAGTAATATTAGGATTGGTTCTGCGGAACTGTGCATGAAAATAACCGGCATCGGCGGGGACATCTGTAAGTGTGTAATCGATCTGGTAATAGAGTGTCATCTGGTCGGCATCTCCTATGTTCTCCATTGTTATTTTACATTTTTTCCTGAAAGGCATTGTCCAGTAGCAGTTGAAAGCACTTCCGGGGTTAACACAGACAGCAAGGGATGACAGATGTGCATAGCTTCCCCATCCCATTGCAAAGAAATCGCCTACCGGACATTCCACTGATGGTTCTGTCTCATTATCCCAGTAAATACGGAAAATGCAGTAACGCCACTTGCCGGCAGGAGTCATCCAAATATGCTGGATCGCACCGGGACCGTCAATTTCGGCGAGTGTAAATGTTTCGCCGGGTTGAATTCTCACATAAGGATTTACTTTCCAGCCCTGACCAAGGTCGCGGGCTGCATTGAAAGCATTGGCTGTATTGGGCTTATCCTTATCGGCCGGGTTGGCCATACCGGCTTTGCCTTTTCCGCCGGTGAAGTTCTCAGGACTTATCGAACGTGATTTGGCATCAGAGAGCCTGTAGAGGTTCCCCATGTTAAGATCAAGTCCGTTGAATTTATTCTGCGTATATGCAACGAAAGGCAAAAAGCAGAAAAACAACAAAACTGACAGATTCTTCTTCATATTATTAATCGTTAGATTGAGTTTGGTAAATCAATCTAAAAATAATAATTACAGCCGAATTGAGAGAAATATTTCCGATGAATATGAAAAAAACCTTTTGCCGGCTGACAGTATTTGTTGTAATTTTATTAATATCTACGTATTTTAATACGTATTTTAATACGTATTAAAATACGTATTAAAATACGTAGATACTATGATCCGGGGGGGTCAGAATATGAATCTCACTGACAGCGCTACACCGTCGCCTATGAACTTTGAGTATCCGAGAAGATTAAACTCTGGCTTCCAGTCCAGACCAAGGTTAATCGGAACTTCTGAAAAACTGTATTCAAGTCCCAGTATAAGATCCAGCCCCAGAGATGTATAATTCCCCTCATCATCGTCCCATTTCGTATTATCACCATTATAAAAACCAAGATGAGCTCCTGCACCGTAGTACCATTTCAGTCTGTCGGCTTTTGGTATCGGATTATGTACCTCATATAGTCCTGTGATCTCAAGACCCTTGTAGCGTGATGCAAGAAGGCCTTCAACAGCTCCCTTTTTGCTTAGGAAATGTTTGACAGTAAGTCCGTTGATCAGCCCTCCCCTGAAACCTATACCGGTATTGTAATCCTGTGCCGCGGCAAAACCTGATAAACCCAGCACCAGCGATAAAAAAATCAGTAATCTTTTCATAAACGATTAATATTAGTTTAACATATTCAGTTATAACATCATTTCGGAACTGTTGTTCAGATCACCACAATGATCATCGTTTTGCTCCGGTGCGTTTCATCACCAGGGTGACCGCATCCATCACTTTTTCTTCAACATTTTCAGAAAAAGGCCCGGGAAAACCATAATAGATCATGCTGCTTTCCGGCTCATAGCCTCCTTCCGAAAGGATCCTTTTCGAAGGTATATAGCATTGTACCTCTGTGCAATATCCGGCTACGAACATGTTTTCACCGGGAAATCTTTTTCTGGCAGCTATGGCATAATCGATAACTACTTCTCCAGTCAATCCGAGTATTGTAAAGTCTTTATTGAATCTTACTGCCTGAACGGGATATTTATAGGTTGACATATCCCATCCCTTGTTATATGCTTCAAGTATCAGTCTGGCCCTCCTCTGCATATAAATATCAGAGCCTGTCATCTCATTTCTGTAAACAGCGGGATCAACTGGTTTGAAATGGAGATCAGTCACGGTATAGCTTGTACGTACAGGCGGTCTGAGCGTTATGAGCTCACCATTAAGGGCTTTTCCGACGGCATCTGCAAGTGTTTTGCCATGTTCGGCTGCAAGTTCGAGGGTACCTCTCGGATTGGGATTCTGATCAGCGCCACAGCCTGCGATGTACATGGCAGTTGCGTCTGGATACATCTTTTCAACTTCCAGCTGGGCAAAACCGGAATAATCACCATTGATCAGGTATGTTCTCGAAGTTGTGTTATGACAGGTATAGCCGAAAAGTATGGCTTTCACTTTACCGGTCATATCAGTTACTTTCAGAACAGGTACGGAATGATCTACCGGCCCTTCTGCATTTATTCCAATCACAACTCCCTTGTCGGTAGCCTCACGCCGGTTTACGGAAAAGCCCGCCTCTCCCCTGCCATACGACAGCTGTGCCGGGACCATATCTGCAAATGACAGAGCGACTGCTTCCACAATTGAATCTGTAAGCTTCTCTGCATACCTCATTGCAGCCTGCTGATCGGCCTGGTTCAGGTCGAAAATCACACTCAGCGCCGGCCAGATAACCGGTGCGGAATGTGTATGTGATGAATTCATAAGAAGCTGTGATCTCTCCATGCCATGAGCTTTAATTACCCTCCGCGCTGCCTCTTCCGATATATCATGGGATAATCCCAGGATATCGGTGGTCACAATAACTATCCTGTTCTTATTATTATCCTCAATAGCAAGCGCTTTTACCCAGATATCATGTTGCACTCCGGTTGATGGCTGTGTACGGCTCGCATAGCCCGACAGCCACATGGGGGTATCAGGAGTTATTGATTTACGTGCAACTCCTGCCCTGAATTGTCCATTTACCGATGTAAATAATACAAGGCAAAATACAAGTACTGAACATTTCTTCATGATATCAATTTTTACAGTATCGACCGCACAAATTACTAAAATTAATTAACTTTAAATGTACTATCAGTCAGATTACATTTAACACTTAAAACATAAGGGAATGAATCCACGTGAGAGAGTTCTGAATATCCTGGAGCGAAAGCCTGTCGACCGGATCCCGGTCGATATATGGCATACTCCCGAAGTGGAGGAAGCGTTGAGGAAATATACCGGCACAACCGATAATTTTGAGATGTGGAGAAGCCTTGGTGTAGACAAGATAGTCTGGGATTTCCTTGACTATAAGACACCTGAAGGCAAGAGTGCAGGATCACAGCCCGGTGCGGATGCAAGTGGAAGCCGGACACTCTGGGGAGTGCCGCTTCTTGACATTACAGCAGGTGAAGCCCATTACCAGGAGTTCGCCGAGCCTCCAATGAAGGGATATACAACCCCCGGTGATATTGAAAAATACCCATGGTGGCCCGATCCGGACCTTTTTGACTATGATGCGGCTTTTAATCTCGCGAAAAAGGCATCCGGTGAATTTGCAGTTATTGGACCATGGATCTCATTCTTTGAGATTTACTGCCAGCTCAGAAGTATTGAACAGGGACTGATGGATATCCTTGCATATCCCGACCTGCTTTCAGCTGCACTTGACAGGATCGAGGCCATCCAGACGGAGGTTTTGATCAGGTACCTTGATAAGACTTCACAATATATTGATCTTGTATTTATTAGCGACGATATAGGAGGCCAGAACAACCTGCTTATGGCTCCGGAAAGCTGGGAATATTTCCTTAAACCACGGATGGAAAGGTGGTGCGGCCTGATCCACTCATACGGAATTAAAGTTTTCTATCATACCGACGGAGCATCGGAAAAGCTCATCGGGCCGCTGATTGATTGCGGTATCGATGTTCTGAATCCTATCCAGCATATCTGTCCCGGCATGGAAACCGCTTATCTTAAAAAGAAATACGGTGACAGGGTAATCTTCCATGGAGGGATAGATAATCAGCATACCCTTCCGTTCGGTACTACAGAGGAAGTTCGCATGGAGACACTTCACTGCCTCGAAACTCTCGGAAAGGGCCGTGAAGGATATATATGCTGTTCATGTCACAATATCCAGGCCGGTACTCCGGTCGGGAATATTGTGACTATGATCGAAACTGTAAAGAGCCGGTAACTCAGAAGAAATAATTCAATGGTTTAAATAATTCGTCGAAAATCCCGTCCCTTTTTCCGGAGAAATAAACTTCAGGGTTCTGACTTGAATTAAGAATTAAATTCCCGCCTTCTCCCTTAAAGCATTTTACAGTAATGTTCAGTAGATTATTACCTTCGATAACCATCTGACAAACCGGGAAAGAATCAGGTTTATAACCGTCCATGAATTCCTGACCGTCGACAAGGCTGAGTGAATTGAGATAATTTGCTGTTTTTGCGGAATCAGCTTTCTGATTTCCGGCGTACCACAGCGAATCTCTTTTTACCAGGGTAAAAGAACTGTCTGAAGGCATTGTAAAAATGATCTTTGTAATATCATCCTTATTGCATTTCACAAAGGACTTATCCCTCCAGTCATTGAATCCTCCGCTGAATGAAAAAGCGAGAAATCCGTCAACTGCATATACCTCTTTCTCCCCTGCAAGTCTGACGTAAGTTGTCCCTTCTATATTATTGCCGCCATAACCGCCATAGGGATTTCCCACCTGTTTGTACGAGAACTTACCAATCATCACATCAGCGATCTCTTTCCCTTTCTTGTTAACGATCTTCACATTTGTTGCCAGGCTGTCTGTCAGTTCATAATCTTTCCATCCTGATTCTCCTTTTGCTGCCAGAGCCTGAGGTTTAACAGCCATAATTTCAGACAAAATATTTGTAACAGCTCCCTTCATTGGAACCGAAACTATATCACCCTGCACAATGTTCCATTTGTCATCCTCCTTCCTGAATTCAAACGGGTCTCCTGTTCCGTACTTAGGCGTAATTATTATCTTACCCACTGAAGAGGAATCAATTTCAACCAGGTTCCCTTTAAGGGTCGATCTTTCCCGTGGCATTTTCACAAGAACAGTCAGTAATAAAAGTACAAACAGTCCGGCAAAGATTACCAGAAGTCTTTTATTGTCAAATCTTTTACTCATAGCTCACCTCCATTCTTCTGATCCGTTTATTGCGGTTGATCTGCATTCTTATAAGCTCATAAATAATAATAAGAATGATAGGCAGTAGGAAATTAAACCACTTGAGGAAAGTCCTCGTTCCGTCGGGTAACTCTTTTATAGGTCTTGAAGTAACTTCTTTTGTCCTGAGATCAATCAGTCCTGTATCGTCCGACAACCAGTCGACGGAATTTACCATAAGGTTTACGTTATCCTGTGGCAATTGCTGTCCGCGCTGTGGTCCGCTGACGGCAAAGTCACCATCTGCGACCAGAATGATCTTTGAATCGGCTGTTCCCGATAATTTCCCTTCAAGGATACCTGCAACAGCTATTCCCGACATTGGGAAATCATTTTCAGTCCATTGTCTCTGGACATCAAAATAAAGAGGAGCTTTTGCGGTTCCGGATTGTGCCGAGGAAAATGCAACAGGCGTGAATTTTTTCGTTGTGTCTCCTGAAAAAGTAATTGGACTTGCAAACTGAAGAACCACTGATTCAAGCCCTTTTGTAACAGGATTGTCGGCAAATTTTGATATTACCGGGAAATAAGGGAATGAAACCTGTGTTGTCATAACAAAATTACTCTGCTGTTGCTGAACTGTTACTGCTCCGCAGCTGGCATCAATTACAAAATTATCCGAAATTGTCAGGCCTTTTTTCATCAGCCAGTCCTCCAGTCCGGTCGTTACCGACATTCCTGTCGCTGATGAAAAATCTCCTTCAACACGGTTCAGTGCCATGAAGATATTCCCTCCCCTTGCAAGGAACCTGTCGAGCTGATCAAGATGAGATGAATTGAGGGTATCTGTCGGGCGGATCAGGGCAATAGTCCTGTACTTTCCGGGAATATCAGTTGTATCCGTCATTTCGAAAGTTTCAACACTGTAAAGGATACTCAGCTCGTTATATACCTGCGGCATCTGGCTTAACGGCGGTTCGCCATGTCCCTGAATAACTGCAATGGCGGGCTTATCGACGACTGATAATTTCTTTATTGACGTTGACAACGCATATTCCATTGCGGAGCCGGGCTGAAAGAATGGTATAACTTCTTTTTCCTCTCCAAGCGAAACAACTGCTCCGATATAAGCTTTTTGCTGTTTTACCTGATCTTTTTCCCTGACATTTATCATCACAGGCTGAATACCGTTTTTCATTGCTTCCTGCTCCAATTCCTCCTTTTCATTCGGATTGACGAATTTAAAAACAACCATACCCCCGGAACGGTTTCCGTATTCAATGAGCATATCTTTCAGGTTTTCTGAAACACTGCTTATATTCGGAGGAAGATCCTTTGAGAAATATGCGGTAACTGTAACAGGCTTGTCGAGTTCTTTCAGGATATTCCGTGTGGCTTTGCTCAGGGTATATTCCTTTCCCTCAGTAAAATCGAGCCTGAAACTGTAGTTTTCCGACAATACATTGATTATGATCACAATTGCGGTGATCAGAACTATCGTGGAAGTTATTTTTGCTGTCTTCATAACATTACTCTTTAATTCCGCTTACATAGGCTGAAGGCCTCTAATTAAATGCATTGCGTTTTGATAGTGATACCTCGGTGAGGAATAGTCCCATAAATATTATCGATCCAAAGTATATTATGTCTTTCGAATCGAGCACTCCCCGTGAAAGGCTTTCAAAATGTACCGTAGTGCTTAGTGAGTTAATAACCTGTCCGAGGAATCCTTTCATTCCGCCTGCAATGATCTGAAAAATAATATGGAAGAAAAGGCCGATGAACAGTGCTGAAAGAAATGCCACTATCTGGTTTGTTGTTATGCTGCTTGTGAAAAGGCCGATGCTTGCATAGGCAGCACTTATGAGCAATAATGCAAGGTAACCGCAGGCGGTACCTCCGGCATCCAGGTTCCCTATCTTTGAAATTGTAATCACATAAGGAAGTGTAAGGGCAAGGGCTATTGTTATCAGAATCATTATTGCCAGGTACTTGCCAAGGATCACCTGTCTGTCTGTAACAGGCTTTGTAAGAAGCATCTCGATTGTTCCGCTCCTGTTCTCTTCTGCAAATGTTCTCATTGTAAGAGCGGGTATGAAGAAGAATAGCGTCCAGTAGGCAATTCCGAAGAATGGTCTCAGAGTGGCCTGGCTGATAAGAAATATGTCGGAACCCGATATCCATGTAAAAAATCCGCTGAAGCCAAGAAAGAGCACTATCATAATTATCGCTATCAGCGAATCGAAATATGAGTTCAGTTCACGTTTTGCAATTATCCAGATTGTATTCATAATTCCGATCCTTTAATTCATTGTAAGTTCCCTGAAAATATCTTCAAGACTGGTCTCAAAAGGTGTCATTTCAGTGAGGACCCAGTTCCTGGTTACGCATAGTCTGAAAATCTCACGTTTTACCTCTTCGCTTTTGCAATGGACGTCGAACCTGTTTTTTTGCCTGTCGGCGAAATCGACCATAGAAACAGCGGAGAGAGATTGTAATCCCTTGAATATCTGATTAATATCACCATCCTCAATTCTCACCCTCAGGATATCTGATCCCTGGGCTTTTTTCCTGAGGCTTTCGGCCGTACCGTCGGCAACCAGTTTTCCCTTATTGATTATGAATATCCTGTCGCAGGTGGCCTCCACTTCCGGAAGGATATGAGTGCTCAGGATAACAGTTTTTTCCCTCCCAAGTTCACGGATAAGCTTACGTATTTCGGCGATCTGGTTGGGATCAAGCCCGGATGTCGGTTCATCAAGAATAAGTATTTCAGGGTCGTGGATCATTGCCTGAGCAAGGCCAACCCTCTGCCTGTAACCTTTGGACAGTTCAGAAATCTTCTTATGCTTTTCACTGTTAAGGCCTGTTATGCGGATCATCTCCGCAACCCTTGATTCCACTTTCGGTTTCTCAATACCGTTTATCCTGGCGCAGAATAAAAGGTAATCAACGACCGGCATCTCCTGGTAAAGCGGATTGTTCTCGGGCAGGTAACCGATATGCCTTTTTATTTCAAGGGGATCACTTTTCAGAGATTTGCCGCCAATGTATACATCACCTTCATCTGCTGCAATAAAATTCGTGATGATCTTCATGGTTGTTGTCTTACCGGCGCCGTTTGGCCCGAGGAATCCAAGAATCTCTCCTGTGGCTACCTTCAGGGAGATATTATCGACAGCCTTCTGGACACCATATCTTTTTGTAAGATTCTCAATAACAATATCCATAAGTGATTCGGTTTAAATAAATCAAAAATTAAGAATGGTCGAAATTATTTCAAAACATGGAAAAATAAAAACCTTCCGGAGTTAAAAATTTGTTAAAGGACAAACTGCACGATTCACAGGTATAAACTGTAACAATCGGGGTGATATCTTAAGAATTTATTGCCGATTTATCCATGGGAGAACAATTTGTTGATAAAACGTCGAATTTATTGATAATTGTTCATTAGTATTTGACCAAAGTTTTCCCACTTAGCGCCACAAACAGTAAATTTGAAGCTGATATATTCAAGTATTTCCGGCAAAAAATGAATTCAGCATTCAGTAATTATTCTCTTGAGCAGACACCAAAGACACCCCAGATTGATCTTAATCAAAATTCGGGAGAGCTCATCCTTTCGGGGAAATCCATTCCCGAAAATGCTGCCAGAATATATGAACCTGTCCTGGACTGGGTAAGAAGTTATGTCCTGAATGCAAAACCAATCACAAACCTGAGGCTTAATCTTGAATATTTCAATACCGCATCAATGATGTGGCTGTCGAGGATACTGAGTGTTCTGAAAAAGATACAGGATCCCGAGTACATTCTATATGTACACCTCTATATGCCGGTTGAGGAATATGATGAAATGAATGATATTGAAGATATTAAGGATGCGCTTATACCGGTAAGGGATATCCTTCAGGATGCAACACCCTGCGTCGGCATCAAATTATACGCTACAAATAACAGCGAAGTAATTAAAGACGCTCTCGTATTTATTTAGACTTCCCTGTGCAAGTATCCCGTTCGGATAAAAAAATGCCTCAAAGACACTAAGTCTCTGAGGCTCTCAAAGCCAGACCATTGCTTTTTATTCTTAAACTCCCTGATAATATAGGTTATATGGCATTTCAACAGATGGAAACAGGTTGTGAAGCACCGGATTTTTCTTATCCACAATTGTAATATCGTTCATCAGATTTTGCCTGTAGGATTTACCTATCGGAAGATTTTTCATTGAATAACCAACATTTATATCGAGCGAATTTTCATTTATAATGTTGATCATTTTCTTGTTTATAATGAAAGATCTGTGGATCCTTATAAAAAGATCTGACGGGAGCTGGTTTTCTATTCCCTTCATTGTATAGAGAATAGTGAATTTTTTTTCTGCAGTCACTATTGTAACATAATTCTCCAGCGCTTCAACATAAACAATTTCAGGCATTTTAAGCTTCACAAGGGTTGATTCCTTTTTAACAAAGACCTCTCTATCCTCAGTGTTTACAGCCGATCTCTGCCAGACTGATTTAAGGGATCTGTCGACAGCCCTGCTGAACCTTGAATAGTCAACAGGCTTTATAAGATAATCGACAACATTATGATCGAAAGCTTTCCTTGCATACTGGCCCGTGCTGGCAACCACAACCACGTTTGGCGGATTGCTGAGGTTTTCAATAAGTTCAAGGCTCTGTAACCCTGCCGACTTTAAGTCGATAAAGGCAAGACCTATATTATTCTGTTTTGACAAGTGGCCGATAGCTGATTCGGAGTCATTGAATTTCCCGACAAGATTAAGGGATGAGCATCTTGCAACAAATTCTTCAAGTTGCCTGCTTTCGGGCTGATCATCAACTATTATACAATTCATAATAATAAAAAGATTAGTTTTCCGGAAGCTAAAATATATCCGGGATAATGAATTTTAGATGAAGATTACGGGAAAAACAAAAAAAAGCCACCGGTAGCAGTAACCGGCAGCTTAATATTTCAATACAACCAGTGTATTATCGGGATAAAAGGATTATCGGATCAAAATTATTTCAGACCCTTGAGGAGCTTTTCCGCTTTCAGCCAGTCGCTTTCCTGTGTACCTGGAATATTTTTGGCAACCCTTTCCTTGTAAATCTCTTCTGCTTTTTTACGTATCTCAGCCTCACTCGGGGCGGCTGTTTCTTTAACAACCTTCTTTACCTCCTTTTTCGCCGTGGCCTTTTTGCTTCCGGCAGAGACTTTTTCAGAACGTTTAGCTGTACCTTCACTTTTAGCTTTCATGATTTCTGGTAATTTAAATTTGGTTATAGTTCCCGGGTGCGAATTTATTACTAATAATTATTTTGGATAACAATGTAACCGTAATTTTGTTAACAGGATATCAAACATAATAATAAAACCCTATTCCCCGGGATTTATAACACCCTGATCTTTATGTTCCTGAACCATGATTCATCATTATGATTCTGCAAAACAATATGTGCCTTACGCTTTGCTGTAAATCCGGGGATCTTACTGAATTTACTGGTTTTGTATGCATCCTCCAGTTCCTTCGAACCAAAGTCATATTTCACTACCCTTGTTCCGTTCAGCCAGTGTTCCACATGATTCCCGTTAACAATTATCCTGCTGCAGTTGAATTCACCGACTGGCTTCAAAGAAACATTTTCCGGCGGTATCAGGTCATAGAGCGATCCCGAGAACTGAGCCGGCTTCAATACTCCCTTATAGGACTCATCACCGTCATCAATAAGCTGATATTCAAATCCCAGTGCCGAATATGCCGAACCATATTCCTGTGACATCTCTTCTGAAACATTGTATTTCAATCCGCTGTTGCCTGCCTTATTCAGTTTCCATTCAAATTTCAGTTCGAAATTTTCATAAGTGTCAACCGTCATTAAATCTCCGCCTTCAACAGGTCTGCCGTCAGGCAGGTTCTTTTCATTCCTGGTATCAACCTTTTTGATCATCCCGTCCTGAATGATCCAGAGCCCGGCCGGAACATGATCCCTTCCGAGCCCCCGCCAGCCATTGAATGTTTTCCCGTCAAAAAGCAATTTCCATCCTTCCTTTTTCTCCGCCTTTGTGAGCTTATTTATCCTGCCCGGATTGCAGTCCATCTTTTCCGGAAAAGGAATCCAGCCGGCCAGTACTGTCAGAAATACTCCTGTAATCAGGATAAAAATGAATTTTGAAATTCGAATTTGCATATTTTGAATTTTTAAATAATCTCCCGACCTTTGATAATAATCTTACCTGTCCAGAGATCGTAAATTACAAACTTATAATAATTATAATATGAAGAAACTAACCAGGAGGAAATTTATTGTTACAGCATCTGCCGGTTCGGTTGCGGCTGTTGCTGCAGGATCTGTTCCGTTCAGTGACATAACCTTTATCAGCAGCAGTTCCGATAAGCTGGCGATCCTTGGAGGTACACCGGCTGCTGCTGCAAAAGTATGGCCCAAATGGCCGTATGTGGATGAAAAGGTCATCCAGGAGATCGTTGATACGGCCCGCCGCGGTATATGGTGCAGGATAGATTCGTCCGACAACAAAGTGGCAAGATTCGAGAAAGAATTTGCCGGTCTGATGGGAATAAAGTCCAGCGTTGCTACCGGATCGGGCACCCAGTCACTGAATACCTGTGTGGAAGCACTTGGAGTCGGTCCGGGTGACGAAGTGATCACTTCACCCTATACCGATCCGGGCACCATCGCATCAATACTTGTAAGCCGTGCACTTCCCGTTCTGGCAGATCTCGATCCCGAATCGTTTCAGATTGACCCTGACGACGCGGAAAGGAGGATCACCAGGAGAACCAAAGTCCTGATGCCTGTTCACATGATGGGTCAGCCCTGTAATATGGAACGATTCATGGAACTGGCAAAAAAATACAATTTAAAGGTCATAGAAGATTCAGCCCAGGCTCACTTTGCGGAATATCAGGGCAAGAAAGCCGGTCTGATAGGCGATGTGGGATGTTTCAGCTTTCAGACAAGCAAGGTACTTTCCTGCGGGGAAGGTGGCGGAATAGTCAGTAACAATGAGGAGTTGATGGATAAGTGTTACACTGTACATAACCACGGCACCTCCAGAAGAGGCAGAACGGAAACTATCGGATCTAAATACCGTATGGATGAATTTGAAGCTGCCTGTCTGCTGGGACAGCTGCCCGGTGTTATGGATCGCCATTATATCCGCAACAGGAATGCAAAGTACCTCACTGAGCATCTTAAGGAGTGTCCGGGACTTGTCCCTCAGAAACTTTACCCGGGAACCACTGCAGGATCGTTTTACCTGTATTCATGGTCCTATAAAAAGGAACACTTCAATGGTGCTCCACGTGATAAATTCCTGAAAGCAGTTGCAGCTGAAGGTATAAGCCTCAGCCCCTATATTGCAAACGGATTGCATAAGGAGCCATGGACTCAGCATATCCAGACATTACCTGTATACAAGAAGATGTACGGGGCATCCCGTCTGAAGAAATTCAATTCAGAACTTCATCTTCCGAAATGCGATAAAGTGTGCGAAGATATGGTAATGCTGTGGGCTTCCGGTCCCCTGCTCGGAACTCTTGCAGATATGGATGATCTTGTAAATGCTATAATGAAAGTTTACGTAAACAGGGACAAGCTTACTTCTATCTGAGAATTTTCTTAAGCCGGCTTTTATATAATCATCTTATACTTAAGAGCCGATTTATTGCATCCATCAGCACTTTTTCCGAACCGGGTCCGACAAGAGACGGGTCACCGGTCTCATAGCCGCCCTCCTCATAAGCCTCTGCAGTGCCGATATATCCCATACCATTGTCGCCGTATGCTGCCATTGCGACAAAAAGATCCTTCCTCTGAGATTTGGCTGCCAGCTGGTATTCGACGAATAATTCACCGGGAAGATGAAGTATCTTTGCATTGCCAATCGAAAGGCATGACACATCAACTTTCATTCCCGACCGGCATCGTTCTATCCAGGCAAGTTTCATGGCTATCGAACTGTTCATAGCAGTATCCTGATTCTCTTTCAGTCTTCTTTCCAGCTTTGCCAGGTGTTCCGCTTCAGGAAGTGCGACAGATTCAAAATCCCATCTTACCGATCCAGCTGTGACCGGTTCGCGTTTTGTGGATTCCCATGCTTTTTTCATTCCGCCGGCCAGACGTTCAGCCAGGATAAGCCGGTTTTGATGTGATCCGTCATTATATTTCCCTGCACCAACATTTGCTCCTGCACCGGTAAAATGAATATGCAGGGCATCAGGAACCTCAAGCTGTCTGAAGAACCTTGCAACACCCGGAAAATCCGGATTTGCGACTCCTGTCCTGTAATAACTCTGAGGATGTGAAGCATAATAACTCAGAACGGCGAGAGGTGTATCATTATTCCAGAAGCTTACCAGAGACACTTCCGGATCAATCAGGCCTTCAGGCTGGGCACGCAGTGCAGAGTCTTTTGTTGCAGTCCACCGGGGAGCCATCAGCTTGCCGTCAGAACCCATGATCCTGCGGTTAGACCCTACCTTTTCAACATCTGCCGAACCAAGTCCGATATGTGTCACCGGTTGTGTTTCATTAAGAGAATTCCTTACTTTTAAAGCAAGCCTGGTAATAGCCTGCCGGTGAAATGCTCCATCGAAACATTGAAGCTTTGCCCCTGCCCCTGCTAAGATCTTTTCGATATCGAAGTCACACCAGGGTGCATCATGCTGATGAATAGTGTGAACCGATACCCTGTCAGGAGTTGTGCCGGCGGCATTTGCCAGAGACCTGCGGAATGAGTCATAGCCGGAATTACAGATACGTATCCAGTCGACTGCACACAGAACAACAGGCTTACCGACGCCAAATAAAACAATCCCCTTTGCCCTCAAACCAAGATCCCAGGTGTTCCGGGTCGAATCATAGGCAAGCCAGGTCCCGACCGGGGGTGTTACATCAATATCGAAAGTTGATACCCTCAAACCTTCAGGGATTTGAGGAACCTGTGTATCGAACTCAACTACAAAATCCGGATCAGGTTTTGAAAAATCCACCCTGTCCCCCTTTGAATTGCTGTTATTATTACAGCCAGATAAAATCTGTGTTAAAATGAAAATGCCCGATAATAACTTTTTCGCTGTCATAATAAATATCGTTTCAGTTTAATTCAAAAAAATTCATAATTTACTGTATTACTTTGTGTTACTTTGTAAAACCTTAGTGACCCTTAGTGGTCAAAAAGTATTTTTATTTTACCACAAAGTGTACCACTGCTGAGAACTCAGGAACATCAACTATAATAACTCCTGCCCTTCCTGCCACCCCTTGCTCCCGGGGGGGCGCTCAGACTCAAAAGTCCCCCTATAGGGGGATTTAGGGGTTGAACACGAGCAAAACACAAGAGCTCAAAGCTGATGAATTATGAAGGTTAAATTCCCAGTATTCTTTTCGCATTCCCCGATCTCAATAGTTCCATAACAGAGGCATCAGCTTCAGATGGTCGCAGTGATTCAATTCTCAATAATCCTGTCAGATAATCGAGTATCGGAGAATGAGTTCCGAATGCAAATTTCTCGTTTCCGTATTTTTTTATCAGGTCTGCCAGGTTGCTTACATTTCTGCCTGAGGTATCAAATACAATATCTGATCCTGAGAAAAATCCTGCCTCGTCATCCTTCAGGGAAATCCCGTTCGCAATATTAAGTACGAAATATTTCGCATCGGGTACTTCTTTAATTATGGGGATCACATCCTTAAGGCCCCATTCCTTTGACAGGTCCATCCACGACCGGCATCTGCTGTCAACCATTCTCAGTGTTAATGCAAC
>JAKQPD010000186.1 GCA_029564935.1 Bacteroidota bacterium | reverse complement strand
AGTCTCTCAAGCATCTGATCGACATTGGTTGCATACCCGTATTTCACCTGACCCCAGGACGTTATTCCCGGCTTGACTTTCAGAAGTTTTGTAAAATCCGGATTTCTTTCAACAATCTGGTCAATGAAGAACTGGCGTTCGGGCCGCGGGCCCACGATTGCCATATCGCATTTTATGACATTTATGAAATTAGGTATCTCATCTATCCTGTATTTCCTTATGAACCTGCCAATTCTTGTTATTCTCTCTTCATTTAATCCTGACAGCTTCGGATTTCCTGTTTCTGCGTTATAAACCATCGACCTGAATTTGTAGATAACAAACGGCTCGCCGTTTTTGCCAATCCTGTCCTGAGAATATATTACAGGTCCTTTGCCGGATATCATGATAAGAACTGACAGGATAATGATAACCGGGCTTAATATTATCAGGGCAACTATTGAAAAGAGAACATTTAAAAACTGAAGGAGCAGTTCTGAGACTGTCCTTTTTTCAGTTCTTCCCTTTAGGCTGGTGCTGTCTGTTATATTGTCAGGTCTGGTTCCGGTCATAAAGATCATTGAGTTCTGACCTCATGTTGACGGCGAAGATAGAAATTTTTTTATTTTTACCGACTGAACCTGTGTTTTGCCTGAGAATAAATGACAGATGATTTTGAAGCAAGGGGAAAAAGGAAGAAGCTTATAGCTGAACTCCGTAAGAAGGGGATTACTGATGAAGAAGTGCTGAGGGCAATGGATACTGTCCCCAGACATCTTTTCATGGATCCTGCATTCCTCATTCATGCCTATGTTGATAAAGCATTCCCGATCAGTTCCGGACAGACTATTTCCCAGCCTTACACTGTTGCTGTTCAGACTGCACTTCTGGAGGTGAAAAGAAGGGATAAGATACTGGAAATAGGTACCGGTTCGGGATATCAGGCAGCTGTACTCGCAGAGATGGGAGCAAAGGTGTATACTATCGAACGTCACAGGGAATTGTACCGGAAAGCACGTAGGAGCCTTGCTGAACTTGGTTATGAGGTTGAATTCTTTTTTGGTGACGGTTATGCCGGGAAACCTCAGTACGGACCCTATGATGGCATAATAATTACAGCTGCAACCAGGGAAATCCCTGATAATCTGCTCAGACAGCTAAAAACCGGAGGAAAGCTGGTGGCTCCGGTAGGAGACGTTTCATCCCAGGTTATGACCCTTGTAAGAAGAAGCGGAGAAGGCAGTTTTGAATACTCTGCCCACGGTAAATATGTATTTGTACCGATGCTAAGAGGTATTGTGAAAGAAAAATAAAAGATAATGCAGATATACAGACTTGTTTTTTCACCTATTGAGGTTAATACATATATACTTGCAGATGATGATAATAAGTGTGCCATAATTGATTGCGGATGCTATACAAATAAGGAATTTGAACAATTCACCGCTTTCATTGAAAAGAAAAATCTTGAACCGGTTCTTTTGCTGAACACTCACTGTCATCTCGATCATATTTTTGGTAACAAGTGGATCATGGAAAAGTATGATCTGCGTTCATTATGTCATAAGGAAGACGAAGGGAACAGAATAAATTCGGTAAAGCAGGCGCTGTTCTTCGGCCTTAAGATGGATACTCCTCCCGAACCCGCAGGTTTTCTGGAAGACGGGCAGTTCATTCCTTTCGGGAAGGCGAAAATCAAAGCCCTTCATGTGCCTGGTCACTCCCCGGGAAGTCTGGCTTTTTATATAGAAGAGGAGGGTATCATATTTACAGGCGATGCTTTGTTTGAAGGAACTATAGGAAGGACCGATCTTCCCGGAGGCGATTTTAATACTCTGATTGAAAGTATCCGGACTAAACTATTCACCCTTCCTGTTGAAACGGTCGTTTATCCCGGACACTATGGATCAACAACAATAGGTGATGAGAAAAGCACAAATCCGCATTTTAGTTAGAGTAGCAAACAACCTGCTCTTTGTAACGTTATCAACTTGAACGAAATAATTAAATAATCAGAAATATGGTTACGGATAAATTTGTAAACCGTCACAACGGCCCGCGTGGTCATGAAATTCAACAGATGCTTGAGGTTATCGGAATCGGATCGGTCGATCAGCTGATTGACCGGGCAGTGCCATCAGGTATAAGACTCGATAAACCACTGAAGCTGCCTGAAGCCATGAGTGAATTTGAATATTTAAATCATCTCAGATGTATAGGATCGAAGAATAAGCAGTTCAGATCATTCATAGGTCAGGGATATTACGGCGTTGCACTGCCTTCTGTAATTATCCGTAATGTTCTTGAGAATCCTTCATGGTATACATCCTATACTCCTTACCAGGCAGAGATCTCTCAGGGCAGGCTGGAGGCTCTTCTGAATTTCCAGACTATGGTAATTGAGCTTACAGGTATGG
This sequence comes from Bacteroidota bacterium, assembly GCA_029564935.1. GTDB lineage: Bacteria > Bacteroidota > Bacteroidia > Bacteroidales > VadinHA17 > LD21. The sequence goes on along the minus strand of JAKQPD010000186.1, from coordinate 5,058 downwards.
AGATTGCAAATGCATCGCTTCTCGATGAGGCAACAGCTGCAGCGGAAGCCATGATAATGATGTTTAACGCGAGGTCGCGCGACGCCGTTAAAGCCGGAACTAAAAAGTTCTTCGTCGATGAGAATGTGTTTCTTCAGACTAAGGATGTGATACAAACGCGTTCAAAACCTCTGGGAATTGAGCTGTTGACCGGAAAGTATGATGAATTTGAACCGGATAATTCATTTTTCGGGGCTTTTGTCCAGTATCCGGCTGCATCGGGTGCAGTGAAGGATTACAGGGATTTTACAGAAAAGGTTCATTCTACAGGTGCGCTGGTTGGTGTGGCTGCCGACCTCATGAGCCTTGCACTCTTAACGCCTCCCGGTGAATGGGGAGCGGATATCGTTGTCGGATCAAGTCAGCGTATGGGCCTGCCCGTAAGCTTTGGCGGTCCTCATGCAGGATTCTTTTCAACAAGAGATTCTCTGAAAAGAAGCATGCCCGGAAGAATAATCGGGGTATCGGTTGACTCCCAGGGCAACCCTGCACTGAGAATGGCCCTTCAGACAAGAGAGCAACATATCAAGAGAGAAAGAGCTACTTCAAACATTTGTACAGCTCAGGCCCTTCTTGCAACTATGTCAGGGATGTATGCCCAGTATCACGGCCCGGAAGGACTGAAAAATATTGCCTTGAAAATATTCAGATCAGCCTGTACTCTGAATGAAAACCTTGCTAAACTGGGATATAAACAGAACAACACCGTTTTCTTCGATACTCTGAAAATCGGATTGCCGGCCGGTATCACCCAGCAGGATATAATGAATGCTGCCCTTGCCGGCGAAGTAAATTTCTATTATCCCGGTGACGGGACAGTAATGTTAAGCACTGATGAGATCACTTCGATAAAGGAGCTTAATACTGTAACCGGAATATTTGCCCGTGCTGCCGGAAAATCACCGGAAGTGATTACAGAACTGTGCAAATGCAATATCACGGAAGATAGATTCGTGAGGAGATCGCCTTTCCTGAAACCTGCAGCATTCAACAGGTATCATAGTGAAACAGACATGATGAGATATATCAAGATGCTGGAGCGGAAGGATTTTTCTCTGACACAGGGTATGATTTCTCTGGGCTCATGTACGATGAAGCTGAATCCTGCAACTTCGATGTTTGCAATGAGCTGGCCGGAATTTGCAAACATTCATCCTTTTGTCCCGGCAAACCAGGCACTTGGTTATCATCAGCTGATGGATGAGCTTGGTGAGGCATTAAAGGAGATCACCGGATTTTCAGCTGTGTCATTTCAGCCTAATTCCGGAGCGGCAGGAGAATATGCAGGCCTTCTGGTGATACGGGAATACCATTTGAGCAGGGGGGAAGGACACAGAAAGGTCGTTCTGATCCCCTCATCTGCACACGGCACAAACCCTGCCAGCGCAGTTATGGCAGGTATGCAGGTGGTGGTTGTTGAATGTGACAATAAAGGTAATATTAATGTTGAGGACCTGAGGAAGAAAGCTGCTGATCATAAAGAGAACCTGGCCGGATTCATGATAACCTATCCCTCGACACACGGGGTTTTCGAAGCTTCAGTTATTGAAATGACAACTATTATTCATGAAGCCGGAGGACTTGTTTATATGGATGGCGCCAATATGAATGCCCAGGTGGGTCTGACAAGTCCGGGCCGGATAGGAGCGGATGTTTGCCACCTGAACCTCCACAAGACATTTTCAATTCCTCACGGAGGTGGCGGCCCGGGGATGGGGCCAATACTTGTAAATGAAAAACTTTCGGAATTCCTGCCTTCACATCCTCTAGTAAAGACCGGGGGAAGTCATGGTATAGCCGCCGTTGCATCGGCACCTTTCGGCAGCGCCCATATACTCACAATATCTCATGCCTATATAATGATGATGGGAGAGGAAGGTCTTACCCTTGCGACAAAATATGCTATATTGAATGCTAACTATTTGTCGGCTGCACTTAAAAATGAATATAAAACACTCTATACGGGAACCACAGGCTATGTTGCTCATGAATTCATACTCGATTGCCGGAATTTTAAAGCTGAAGCGGGAATAACGGAATCTGATATTGCCAAACGTCTGATGGATTACGGATTTCACGCTCCAACACTGTCATTTCCGGTTCATGGTACACTAATGATAGAACCCACGGAATCGGAGTCTCTACAGGAGCTGAACAGGTTCATAAATTCAATGAAGCTGATAAGAGCCGAGATTGAAGAAGTAAAGAGCGGGAAAGCCGACAATTCCGATAATGTGCTGCATAATGCACCTCATACCGAGAGGGTTGTTACTGCTGATGAATGGACTCATAAATATGACCGTCAGAAAGCGGCTTTCCCGGCTCCATGGATCGTCGAAAACAAATTCTGGCCCTCGGTCGGCCGTATAGACGACGGTTACGGCGACAGAAATCTTGTATGTACATGCGATCCGATTGAGTCATACAGAACCGTATTTTGAGTAGACAACACATTAACCGGTAACCAGCAACTCGTATTAATTAAATTTTTTTCTGTTAAAATATTTTCCCAAATTTATTCCATTAATATTTCGTGAGTTAAATCTTTCAAAGCAATGCGTAATTCAGCCTGGGATGATCTGATCAGACTTATTGACGGGGAAAAGCTGAACTATCAGCCTGCCGGATTTATTATCGACAGTCCATGGATACCGGGGTGGTTCGGGATATCTACAGTCGATTATTACTCTTCTGATGATCTCTGGATGAGATCAAACCTGAAAGCAGCTGATACCTTCCCTGAACTGTGGTTTATGCCGGGATTCTGGTCAGAATATGGTATGTGTACCGAACCTTCGGCATTCGGGTCAAGGATGGTCTTCCTTGAAGATAACCTTCCGCATGCGGATAAGGTAATAACGGATGCCTCAGAAACAGACAGGCTTCCTCAACCGAATGTAAAGACCGACGGCTTACTCCCTTTCATGATAAGCAGATTGAGAAACAATGAAAAAGTAATAATTGAATCCGGTCACCAGGTGAGATTTGCAATTGCAAGAGGACCTATGAATATTGCCAGCTTCCTGATGGGGACAACTGAATTCATGACTGCCCTGGCCCTCGATCCCGATAATTCACACAGGCTTCTGAAGAAGATCACCACATTTGTCTGCGACTGGCTGAAATGGCAGAAGGAATGTTTCCCATCAATCGACGGTGTTCTGATTCTCGATGATATTATGGGATTTGTAGGGGAGAATGAATTCAGGGAGTTTGCCGTTCCATATTTTAAAGAAATATTCAGTGTCACCGTATCCAGGATAAGGTTCCTTCATAATGATGCCGACGGACTTATCACTGCAGCAAATCTTAAAGAGATTGGCGTTAATATGTTCAATTTCTCCTTTAATCATTCAATGGGAGAGATCAGAGCTCTTGCAGGACCCGATGTCATTCTGGTAGGTAATATTCCTGCAAGGGACATTCTTGCATCAGGTACTCCCGCGCAGGTTGAGGATGCGGTGAAAAAAGCGTTCGGGGAGATAAGTCCATGTGAAAGAATTATCTGGTCGGCAGGCGGAGGAATGCCTCCGGGTGTCGGAAATGAAAATATTAACGCATTTATACGCGCAGTTAAAAATTGTTCAGTCCTGTGAACTTATTGTTTGAAATATAATTTAATAAAATATTTATGATCATGAAAAAGACACTTTATTTACTGGCTGGCGCCCTGATCCTTGCATCATGCGGATCGGGAGGATCGAAACAACAACAGGGGAAATCCGATGAGATTATGAAAAGCAAATATCATGTAAATCTTATGACGGCAGATCCGGGCCACTTTCATGCGGCACTGGTACAGAGGATAATGTACAACGATGTAAATCCGGATGTCTATGTTTATGCACCTGAAGGTCCTGATTATATTAAGCATCTCGACAGAATCAGGGGGTTCAATGAACGTTCTGCTGATCCAACAACATGGAACGAAATAGTGTACACTGGTACAGATTTCTTTGAGAAGATGCTTGAAGACCGTCCGGGAAATGTAGTTGTGCTTTCAGGAAATAATCTGAAGAAAGCAGAATATATTACCAGATCCGTAAATGCCGGTCTGAATGTATATGCCGATAAGCCTATGATAATTTTGCCGGAAGATTTCCCGAAACTGGAGGAAGCTTTCAGAGTTGCGGCTGAAAAAGGAGTATTGATATATGATATAATGACGGAAAGATTTGAGGTGACCACTATCCTTCAAAAGCTTCTCTCAATGAAGGAGGAAGTATTTGGTAAGCTTGTACCGGGTACTCAGGATGAACCTGCCGTTTCAAAGATAAGCGTTCATCATTTTCTTAAAATGGTTGCCGGTGCACCCAATATCCGGCCCGGCTGGTTTTTTGATACCGATCAGCAGGGTGAAGGTATTGTTGATGTTACCACACACCTCGTTGACCTTGTGCAGTGGGAATGTTTTCCGGAACAGATACTATCACCTGCAGATGTTAACGTAGTTGCTGCAAAACACTGGCCGACAATCATTACAAGGGATCAGTTCAGGGCCGTTACAAATCTTGAGGAATTCCCCGATTATCTTCAGAAAGACCTCAGGGACGGAAATCTGAATGTCTTTGCAAATGGCGAGATCATTTATCAGATCAAAGGGATCTGGGCAAAGGTTTCGGTCGAGTGGAATTATGAGGCTCCCGTCGGAGGTGGTGATACACACTATTCAGTCATGAGAGGAACCAGATGCGATCTTGTTATCAAACAAGGTAAGGAAGAAAAATTCAAACCCACACTTTATGTCGAGAATATTAAAGGTGTATCTGTAAAAGAATTCACCGGAACGATTCAGAAAGCTCTTGCTTCATTGCCATATGACAGCCTTACAGTTGAAGCTGCCGGCAAGAACTTATTAAAGATAAATATACCTGACAAGTTCAGGATCACTCATGAGGAGCACTTCGGACAGGTAACAGAACGTTTCCTTGAATATATGAAAGAAGGAAAACTGCCTGAATGGGAAGTTCCGGGAATGATCACAAAGTATTATACGACAACGAGCGGGCTGAAGAAGGC
>JAKQPD010000178.1 GCA_029564935.1 Bacteroidota bacterium | reverse complement strand
TGAAGAATTGTTGATCATGAGTAATAGCAATAGTAAATTTAACGCCATGTCTTGTGGAATTCCGCTACGGCTACGCCTCCGCTCCATTCCACAAGAATCTTCAACAAACTTAACAATTATGTCAAAGAACTTTACTACCTTTTGCCAAATGGCACAAATATAGGGGGATTTAGGGGTAAGACGAAATAAGTATGCTCTTCACACAGTTCCTTAAGGCTAGGGGAAGGTCCCGATAGCTATCGGGAGGGGATAGTGTTATGAATTTTATAAAGTCTGTTAAACTAAAATTTTTTGCTTTACTTTTGTGCTGATATAGATAAATCCGATACATGATATTATTAGCCGACAGCGGGTCAACAAAAACAGAATGGAAGGTGATAAGAGATCTTAATCCCGAGGAATCTGTTTTTACGGGAGGTATAAATCCATATTTTCTTTCGGAAAATGGTATTTTCCAGTTGCTCGAAAATGAGCTTGCCCAGCATTACAGGAAAGCGTTCGCAAAAGTGTATTTCTACGGGACAGGCTGTAATACTGAGGCAAAGAATAATGTCGTAAGAAATGCGTTATCAAGATTTGTTGCTTCCGGCGAGATATTCGTTGGAAGTGATCTTCTTGCCGCCGCCAGATCGCTTTGCCGGAACCAGCCCGGAATAGCCTGTATTATGGGCACCGGTTCAAACTCATGTTACTATGATGGTAAAACAATCGTGTCGAACGTCTCACCCCTTGGATATATACTCGGTGATGAGGGCGGTGGAGCAGTAATCGGCAGAAAACTCCTTTCGGCAGTCCTCAAGAAACAAGTACCCCCTTCGGTTATTGAGATTTTTTTCGATACTTATAAGATCACTCCTGCCGAGATCCTCGAAAGGGTCTATATGAAACCGTTTCCAAACAGATTCCTCGGACAGTTTGCAAGGTTCATTGCTGAAAATATCAATATACCCGAACTGAGGGAATTAGTAAGTACAAGCTTCGAAGAGTTCATAGTGAGGAATATACTCCAGTATCCTGAAGCCAAAGACCTTCCGGTGCATTTTACCGGGAGCATCGCATATTATTTCAGACCATTGCTTGAAGAACAACTTTCAAAAAATAATCTGAAGACAGGAATAATCACCCTTTCTCCGATGAGCGACCTGATCAGATACCATATAGATAATATTAACTCTGCAATATAATGTCTGATAAAGAAATTTCCGTACCGAAGTTAAGCATCACAGAACACCCTTCCAATTTTGACAATCTCGAAAAGATGAGCATCAGGGAATTGCTTGTCAACATTAACAAGGAAGATTCAAAGGTACATCTCGCTGTAAAGAAAGCCATTCCTCAGATTGAAAAGCTTATAGCCGGCATTGTTGAGAGGATGAACAGAGGCGGACGGATCTTTTATCTTGGTGCCGGAACCAGTGGTCGCCTTGGAGTTGTTGATGCATCTGAGATCCCCCCTACTTTCGGTGTTCCGGGTAACATGGTAATAGGGCTCATAGCCGGAGGTGATACTGCAATCCGTAAAGCTGTCGAATCGGCTGAAGATGATCCGGATAAGGCATGGACCGAACTGGAGGCTCTGAATATAAGCAAGGATGATACCGTCATCGGAATTGCAGCCTCAGGATCAACACCATACGTTGTCGGAGGGGTACGGAAGGCGAGAGAGAACGGACTGCTGACAGGCTGCGTAACATGTAATCCTGACGGCAAACTTGTCGAGGCAGCTGAAATCCCCGTGGTGGCGGTTGTCGGTCCGGAATTTGTAACCGGAAGTACCCGTATGAAAGCAGGAACAGCACAGAAGATGGTACTCAACATGATCACGACTACCGTAATGATAAAGCTGGGCAGGGTGAAAGGAAATAAAATGGTGAATATGCAGCTTACCAACAGGAAACTGATAGAGCGAGGAACGAGAATGATCGTTGAGGAGCTTGATATACCAAGGGATGATGCAAGAACCCTGCTTCTGGAACATGGTTCGGTCAGGAAAGCTATAGAGTATTTCCGGGGGAAGAAGGCGTGAGCGTGAGGCGTGAGGCGTGAGGCATGAGTAATTTGTAATCTTAATATTTTCTTAAAGATGAAATATTTTCGTGCAAAAATTCTAGTTTCATTATTTTTAATTGTGTTTATTCCTGAATTGAATTCACAGAGGACAGATCCTCCGTTTTTGAAATATATTGACCATCCGTGGGTGGATTCGGTATTTAAATCGCTGTCACTTGAAGAAAGGATCGGTCAGCTTATATGGGTGGCAGGATTTGCGAAGGGTGATCCGGACCATGAGGTGTGGCTGGCAGATATGATCAGGAAAAATGGGATCGGCGGAGTAATCTTTTTCCAGGGATCACCGGAAAGACAGGCAGAACTGGTGAACTATTTCCGGACGATTGCAAAAGTTCCACCGATGATTGTGACTGATGGTGAATGGGGACTTGGCATGAGGCTTTCAGGAATTGATAAATTCCCCTGGCAACTCACCCTGGGGGCAGTTCAGGACGATTCGCTGATATACAGAATGGGAACCGCAGTTGCCGGACAATTCAAAAGAGCCGGAGTAAACATAAACCTGGCACCGGTGGCAGACCTCAACAATAACCCCTTAAATCCTGTCATAAATTTCAGATCATTCGGGGAAGATCCTGTTAAATCAGCAGGTAAGGCACTGATGTATATGAAAGGATTGCAGGACAACGGAATTATCTCCGTGGCAAAGCATTTTCCGGGTCATGGAGATACAGAAATTGATTCTCACGTCGATCTCCCGGTGATCCGAAAATCAAAAGAAAATCTTGATGCAGTTGAACTCCTGCCTTTTAAATACCTGATTGAGGGTGGCGTCACAGGTATAATGCCCGGTCACCTGAGTCTGCCGCTGATTGATTCTGCGGAAAACCTCCCTGCAACTGTGTCTCACCGTATACTGACCAAAATACTCAGGGATGAATTATCATTCAGAGGTCTTGTACTCTCCGATGCAATGAATATGAAAGGGATCACTGACTACAGAGCACCGGGTGAAGCTGAAGTGCAGGCGCTGAAGACCGGTATGGATGTTCTTGAATATGTGAACGATCCTGAACTGACAATAAAAACAATCATGGAACATATCAGAAAGAAGGATATCTCTCCTGAACTTATCAATGAAAAATGCCGGAAAGTGATCGCCGCAAAATACTGGGCAGGATTAAACCATTCTGTTCCGGTGATCGAAGAAAACATCAGTCCGGAGCTGATCCCGGTTTCAGCAAAAGCTCTGATCCGTGACCTTTATGCAAATTCCCTGACACTTTTAAAAAATGAGGGCGATATCCTGCCGGTTAAAAACCTTGATACTATCAGGATCGCATCACTGGCAATTAATAAAAGTGATCTGACTGATTTTCAGAAGAGGATCAGCGATTATGTTCCTGCTGATAATTTTCAGATCGATCCGGCTGACCCGAATAGCTGCTCCAAAGTGCTCGATACATTATCCGCGTATGATATTGTTATCGCAGGTATTTTTAACACCGACCAGCATCCTCAGGCAAATTTCGGGATAACATCCGGACTTCCGGATTTCATCTCAAAACTTACTGTTTCCGGTAAGACAATCTTAACATATTTTGGAAATCCTTATGCCTTACAACGCCTTGAGGGACTGAGTAATGCATCGGCACTAATTCTTGCTTATGAAGAAAATAATTATACAGAAGATCTTTCAGCCCAGCTTATATTCGGAGGTATCGGGGCCAAAGGATTGTTACCGGTGACAATAAATGACAGATGGCCCGCAGGTTACGGACTGGCCACTCAGGGTAATCTAAGGCTGCAATATGGTTTTCCTGAAAATGCAGGTGTAAAATCGGATATACTGAATAAGGGTATAGATTCTATAGCAACAGCCGGTCTCAGTGCAGGAGCATATCCCGGATGTGAGGTCATGGTTGCAAGAAAAGGTATAGTCATCTTCCACAAGACATATGGTTATCATACTTTCGATAAACGGGTTGAAATGGAAAAGGGAGATCTCTTTGACCTGGCATCAGTTACAAAAGTGTCTTCCTCGCTGCCGGGACTGATGATCCTTGATACCGAGGGCAAATTTTCCACTGAAGAAAAGCTCGGTACATATCTTTCAGATTTCAGGCACTCGGACAAGTCAGATCTTATTATGAAGGATCTTCTTACCCACCAGGCAGGACTTACTCCTTCAATTGTACCATGGAAGAATACTCTGAAAAATGATTCTGTCTATAAAAAGAGTGCAATCCGCTATATGCCATCGGAAAGATTCCCGGTTAAAATCTCTGACAGGCTCTATATTAACAGTAATTACCGTAAGAAGATGTTCAATGAGATCAAGAAGACTCCTCTTGGAGAAAAGAAATATGTCTATTCGGATCTTACATTCATTATAACTCCCGAAATTGTTGAAAGATTGTCGGGTGAAAACTGGATAGATTTTGTAACCAGGCGGGTATATCATAAGATCGGAGCATACGATCTTGTATTCAATCCCTATAAGAAGTATCCTTTGAGCAGGATAGTCCCGACAGAAAATGACACATTTTTCCGCAGGCAGCAGCTTCAGGGCACGGTCCACGACGAAAATGCGGCCATGCTGGGAGGGATTTCAGGTCATGCCGGGCTGTTTGCAACTGCGAATGACCTTCTAAAACTTATGGAACTTTACCGGAGGATGGGAGAATACGGAGGTGAACAGATCATCGGCAGGGATGTAATGCTAAAATATACAAGCTGCCAGTTTCCCGAAAACAATAACAGAAGAGGATTGGGATTCGACAAGCCCCTGCTTAATAACTCTGAACTTCCGCAAAAAGATACCTATCCCACAAGGAGTGCATCACCAGAAAGCTTCGGCCATTCTGGCTATACTGGCACCTTTGTATGGGTTGATCCCGTGAAGGAAATCAGTTATGTATTTTTCAGCAACAGGGTTTATCCTACAAGGAACAATAACCTGCTTTCGAGTCTCAATATCAGAACGGAGATACTGCAGGTTGTTTATGATGCGATAAAGGAATAGATGTTCCGGGTTCCGGGTTCCGGGTTCCGGGTTCCGGGTTCCGGGTTCCAGGTTCAGGGTTCAGAGTTCCGGGTTCGGGAAACTACGTATTATAATACGTATTATAATACGTATTATAATACGTAGTTTAATACGTAGTTTAATACGTAGTTTAATACGTAGTTTCTAGTTTTATAATCTGCCGTTCTTAAGGAATTTCTTTGACATCCTGTCCTGCGGATATTTCGCAGAGAAGTCAACCCAGTATTGTGCGATCGTAGCTTTGATCTCCTTCCGCAGGATCCATAACCCTATTAGGTTGGGAACTGTCATAAAGGCAATTGTTATATAAGAAAGCGACCAGATAATTGTGGTATCTGTAAAAGAAGCGATGAAAAATGCGACTACAAAAATTATCCTGTACCAGATTACAAATTTTGGTCCGACCAGATATGTGACAGCTCTGTCACCATAATATGACCAGGAAATTGCTGTCGAAAATGCAAAAAGTAATATTCCTATTGAAACTATATATTTCCCCCATTTTCCCAGTATACTTCTTTCAAAGGCAATTGTAGTAAGTGGTGCACTGTGTATCAATGATTTACCTGTAACCGTCAGCGATGTTGTCGTTGGCTGCCACTTACCTTTTTCAACATCGATGATACCTGTGAAAAGGTCCTTATTACTATAGAATGTGAAATCTTCAGCAACTGATCTTGAGCATATCAGGGTCACCGGGGTCATCAGTTTTCCCTGAGATACTTCAATGGATCCCGAAAAAAGTGGAAGTTCTTTTTTATCTTTTATAAATCCCATCAGAAGCTGTTTCTGTTCAGGATTTTCTTCATCATATGTTCCGTCAAGAAAAATCATATCAGCAGTCTGGAACTGGTTTTCAATCTTTTCTGTCCAGACACCTGAAGACAAAACCACCATACCGGTTAGCATACATATTATTATTGTATCAATAAATGGTTCAAGAATAGCGACCATTCCTTCAGAAACCGGTTCAGGGGCCCTTGCTGCGGAATGTGCTATCGGAGCCGACCCCTGCCCTGCTTCGTTTGAAAACAAACCCCGGTTTACACCTCTGTTTATTGCAAATGCAACAGAAGCCCCCATAAATCCTCCCACGGCAGCAGTTCCTGTGAATACTGTTGAAAAGAGTGAGATAAAGGATGGGATTATATTCTGATAATTTGTTCCGATAACGAACATAGCTCCGAGAAAATAGAAAATTGCCATTCCGGGAACAAGCTTTTCGGTTACTTTAGCTATTCTTTTTATTCCGCCAATAATGATCAGGGCAAGAATGACCGCGAGGAAAGCGCCCGTATATATTTGTTTTATACCGAATGTTGTAAATACCGAATTGGAAATGCTGTTTATCTGGGGTAAACTGCCGGTTCCGAACGAAGAAAGAACGGTCGCAGCAGCGAAAAAGGCTCCGATGAAAGCCCCTGTCTTTATGATCTTACCACTTTTTGTGGTGATATTCAATCTCTTCTTCATATAATACATCGGCCCTCCCGATACACTTCCATCGGGCAAAATATCCCTGTACTTATGAGATATGGTTACCTCAACGAATTTCGTGCACATACCTATGGCTGCAGTAATCAGCATCCAGAAAAGAGCAGCTGGACCGCCCAGATGTATAGCCAGCGCCACTCCTGCAATATTACCTGTTCCGACAGTTCCGGAAAGAGCAGTGGCCAGCGCTTGAAAATGTGACGTATCTCCTACGTCAAGATGATGATCATATTTCCCTTTTACTACATCAAGGGCATGCCTGAAGTATCTGAACTGCGGAAACTTAAGATAAAGAGTGAAAAAAATGCCAGTCCCGAGTAATAAAATAACAAACCACGGATGCCCTCCTATATAACCGTCAAGCATCACAAGAAAATCATTGATCTTTTGCATAAGTTCTGGGTATGGAGTAGAAATAAACCGAACGGGTAAATGTAACAATTATCCTTTACGGTTAAAATACTTAAATGAATTTCCAGGAATTTTATTAATGTTAAATCCGGTTAAATGAAAAAACCAGAATATCTGCGGATAATCTGGTCGATGTGGTTGGGCGAAGGGCTCAGGGCTCAGGGCGAAGGGCTCAGGGCAGGATTGTTTTTGCTCTGCGCCCTCAGCTCTGCGCTCTGTGCTTCTATTGGTGCCCAGAACAAGACTCGAACTTGCACACCGTTGCCGGCACCAGCCCCTCAAGCTGGCGTGTCTACCAATTTCACCATCTGGGCGGACAAAGGGGTTAAAGGCGTTAAGGCATTAAAGCGTTAAGGCTTGTAACTCCCAGGTCATTAGTTATTATTTAAAGAACTTCAAATATTTGCGGTTTCTAAGCCTTATTACCGCCATGCCTTAAAGCCGCAAAACCTTCTGCGTGCCCAGAACAGGACTCGAACCTGCACATCATTGCTGACACTAGTCCCTGAAACTAGCGCGTCTACCAATTTCGCCATCTGGGCCTTTTGGCTCAGAGCTCAGGGCGAAGGGCTAAGAGCAAGAAGAAATTCTAAACTTTTTGCCCTGCGCTCTTAGCTCTGCTCTCTGCGCTTATAATCGCGCGGACAAAAATAACAAAAAATTTATAAACAAGTAATCGTGAATTACAGAAAAGTATATTTTTGCAAACTGATAATAAATATATGTATAAACGGATAGAAAATTTCTTAAAACCGGATTCCATAACGGAAAGCAGGACTGGAACATATGTTTTAAGTGTTTTTTATTCTGAAGATATTACCAACCTGCATCAAGTGCAGGTTTTTTTATAAACGAACCAAAAAATGAGCATTGTAAAAATCATGAAATTCGGCGGGACATCAGTGGGCAGTCCCGAAAGAATGAAATCCCTTATCCCGCTTATCACCGATAATGAAAGGAAGATAGTTGTCCTGTCCGCAATGTCGGGAACAACCAACAGTCTTGTCGAGATCAATAACCTTCTTTATGCCGGTAACATTACCGGGGCAACTGAAAAAATAGAACTCCTCAGGGAAAAATATCACGGTGTCGTTGATAATCTTTATGAATCAGAGCAGTACAGGAAGACCGGGCATGAACTGATCAATTCTCATTTCGGTTATATATGCAACTTCACTACGAGAGCTTTTACAAAAGTACAGGATAAAGCTATTGTAGGGGAAGGTGAGCTCATTTCCACAGCACTGGTGCACAATATGCTACTGGAGAGAGGCATAAAATCGATACTGATGCCTGCACTCAATTTCATGAGAATAGATAAGGACGGTGAGCCTGATTATTACTATATTGAAGAGAATCTCAGAAGAGAGCTCCGGAAACATGATTCAAAAAGCATTCTGATTACCCAGGGTTTTATCTGCAGAAATGCAATCGGAGAAATGGATAACCTCAAACGCGGAGGAAGTGACTATTCAGCTTCAATCATCGGTGCGGTTCTGAAAGTCAAGGAAATTCAGATATGGACCGATATAAGCGGATTGCACAACAACGACCCGCGTTTTGTCGAAAACACTAAAGTGATCCGCGAACTCTCCTTTGATGAAGCTGCTGAACTTGCATATTTCGGCGCGAAAATCCTTCATCCATCAAGCGTCAATCCTGCAAGGATCAACAACATACCTGTAAGACTAAAGAATACTATGGAGCCGGATGATGAAGGTACCCTTATTACCTCGAACAGCGAGCTGATGGATTATAAAGCTGTTGCTGCAAAAGACGGTATCTCCGTACTCAGGATCAGATCGGACAGGATGCTCATGGCTTACGGATTCCTCCGGAAAGTATTCGAAATATTCGAAGCATATAAAACTCCGATCGATATGATAACAACTTCGGAGGTTGCCGTATCAATTACTATTGATAATCCCCGGCATATTAATGAGATAGCAGCTGACCTGAGAGAACTCGGTTCAGTGGAAGTTGAAAAGGATCAGACTATTATATGCATAGTTGGTGACTTCAGGATACAACGGACAGGATCAGCACCAGAGATCTTCGAGGCTCTGAATACAATCCCCCTTAAAATGATCTCTTACGGAAGCAGCAATATAAGCCTTTCAATACTTATTGATACTGAGAAAAAGATAGAAGCCCTGAGGCTCCTTAGTAAATACCTCTTTCCCCGGAAATAATGTTTGACACTAATACGATTGAAAAATTCAGGGATATACCCACACCGTTTTACTATTATGATGTAAAACTGCTGAAGAATACCCTGGATAATCTTAAGGAAGAATCTGTACGTCACGGATTCAGACTGCACTATGCGGTCAAAGCAAACCATAATGAAAGGATCCTCAGGATCATATCATCCTATGGATTTGGAGCAGACTGCGTAAGCTGGAATGAAATCGATGCCGCAATAAAAGCAGGTTTCAATCCTGCAGAAATTGTTTTTGCCGGTGTCGGAAAATCGGATCTTGAAATAATCAATGCGATCAAAGCAGGTATCTTCTGCTTTAACTGCGAATCGATACCCGAAATGGAGGTAATAAATGAATTCGCGGTTAAGGAAAAGAAGACCGTCAGAGTTGCCCTAAGAATAAATCCTCTTATTGATGCCCATACCCATAAATACATTACCACAGGTATTGCAGAAAGCAAATTCGGAATAAATACCTGGGATCTGGAAGCAGTATTGAACAGACTTAATTCCCTTGATAATCTGAAACTGATCGGCATTCATTTCCATGTAGGTTCTCAGATCACGAGGTTATCGGTATTTAAAACTTTATGTACTCATATAAACGAATTGCAGGAATGGTTTTCCTCGAAGAATGCAGAGTTGAAAGTGATAAATGTCGGAGGCGGACTGGGGATTGATTATGATGATCCTGAAAAATCTCCTGTATTCGGGGAGTATTTTTCATTATTGAGGGAATTTATTGATCTGAAACCCGGTCAGGAGATCCATGCGGAACCGGGCAGATCGATTGTCGGGCAATGTGGCACTCTCATATCAAAAGTTCTTTACATTAAGAAAGGAAGCAATACAAACTTTGCTGTCATTGATGCCGGAATGACCGATCTTATACGTCCGGCGCTTTATCAGGCTCATCATAAAATCGAAAATCTGACAAGTAATGGAGAACCAGTCCGATATGATGTTGTTGGTCCTGTTTGTGAATCATCGGACACCTTTGCCAAATTCATTGTACTGCCTGAAACAAAACGCGGAGATATTATTGCTATAAGATCAGCAGGAGCCTATGGTGAGGCGATGGCGTCGAGGTATAACCTCAGGAATCTTGCGCCTGCTGTCTTTTCGGATGAACTGTAAGGTTGAGATTATACCAACCTTTTGCCAACTGCCCTTTGCCAAGTGCCAACTAAGTACTTGAGGTTGAGGTTGAGGTTGAGGCTGAGGTCGAGGCTGAGGTTGAGTATTATCATTTGGACCTGTACTCCCCCCATCAGGAAGTATGTAATTTTTAATTCAAAAAAATAAGCTCGGAAGCCAATAAACAAAATATTTTTTATACTATTAATGAAATTTTTAATTTGTCACATTAAAATCTCATTTCAATGCTTTCAGTCGGAAATATTATTCGTAAGAAGACCTCTAAAATAACAGGGTATATTTTACCTGTTTTTTTTCTGCTTCTTTTATCCTGTTCACCTTTAAAACTGTATCAGGATCTTCCCGAAGTAAAAGCCTGGGAACCTGAAATTGAGAAACTCATAACTTCAGGCAATACAGAGCAGTATTCCAGGGATGCAGTCATTTTTGCAGGAAGTTCAAGTATCAGGCTCTGGAAAACCCTGGCAGAAGATATGAAACCATATAATGTTATTCAGAGGGGTTATGGTGGCGCAAAGCTCAGCGATTTTGCCGTTTATGCAGAAGAAATTTTTACTCCGTTACCCGGAAGAGCTCTTGTACTTTTCATAGCAAATGATATCACCGGAAGCGACAAAGATAAAAGCCCTGAGGAGGTCAATAAGCTTTTCCTGAATGTAGTAAAAACTTTCAGGAAAAGTCACCCTGGTGCTCCGGTTTTCTGGATCCAGGTAACCCCTACATCATCAAGGTGGAAGGTATGGCCAGAGATCAGGGAAGCCAATGAGCTTATCAGACAAACCTGTGAAAGAGGAAATAATCTCTATTTTATAAGGACTGATTATGCATTTCTAAACGAACAGGGATTGCCAAAAGACGAGCTTTTTGTTGCTGATAAGCTTCATCTGAATACCGACGGCTACAGATTATGGACCGGGATCATAAAAAATGAACTCGATAAAGCGCTGATAAATAAAAGATAATGATATGAGACAACTAATTTTTTTAATGATGATGTTTACTACAGGTATCACGGCATTTCCACAGGTTAAGATTATAGGCCACCGGGGCGCTTCTTGGCTGGCTCCGGAAAATACGGTCGCCTCTGCCAACCTGGCATGGGAGAAAGGAGCTGATGCAGTGGAAGTTGATATTTATCTCACAAAAGATAATAAGATAATTTGCATTCATGATTCAAATACAAAAAGGACAACCGGACAGGATTACAAGGTTGCTGAAACAGATTCAAAGACTCTGAGAAAGCTCGACGCAGGATCATTCAAGGATGAAAAGTACAAAGGAGAGAAATTACCCCTGCTGAGTGAAATCATAAAAACCGTACCCTCGGGAAAAGAACTGGTGGTAGAAATTAAATGTAAAAGCGAAATACTCCCATATCTCGAAAAAGTGGTCAGGAAGTATCAGAAAAAAATTGTCTTTACATTTATTTGTTTCGACTTTAAAACTATAGCTGATACGAAAAAGACATTCCCTTCAAATTCATGCTACTGGCTCTGCAGCAATGCCGCGCTTCTCGACAAAACATTCAGTCAGGTGGGGCCTGCCGGTCTTGATGGCATAAGTCTTTCATGGAATATAATTAATGAGGAGGTATTTAAAAAAGCCTCAGAACATAAGCTAGAGGTTTATTCATGGACCGTGGATGATCCTGCCGAGGCAAAAAGATTAATATCGCTTGGTGTAAAAGGAATTACAACCAACCGTCCCGGATGGCTCAACGAACAGATATTCTAAAAATTCAGATATGAAGAATTCCATTTCACGACGCAAGTTTGTCAACGAGACTATCGGCATCAGCGCCGGAGCTCTGATACTTCCCTCTGTAAAGGGATTTGGAATACAACAAAAGACTACCGGAATAAGGCCTCTTATCATAACCAGTCATACAAATGAGACCGGCCGGAAGGCGATGGAAGCAGGCTGGAAAATTCTGATGGATGGAGGCAATGCGGTTGATGCAGTTGAAAAAGCTGCGAATGTAATTGAGGTTGATCCCGAAGATACAAGTGTCGGTTACGGAGGGCTGCCGAATGAGAGAGGAGTTGTTCAGCTCGATGCTTCCTTTATGGATGGAAAGACATATTCCGCGGGTGCTGTAGCCTGTCTTGAGAACATAAAAACACCCGCTTCTGTGGCAAAACTTGTGATGCAACGGACCGATCATGTACTGCTTGTCGGTGCAGGAGCCCTGGAATTTGCCAAAGCATGGGGCTTTCAGGAAGAAAATCTTCTTACAGAAAAAGCGCGTAAGATCTGGCTCAGGTGGAAGGAAGAGATGAGTAAAACTGATGACTGGGGAGCACCTGAACACCTGCAGAACCTGCAGAAGCTGGAATCATGGTGGCAGGATTTTCCCGATATCGAGCATCATTATGGAACGACTAATGTTCTGGCAATTGACAAGAACGGTGATATAGCCGGCTGTACAACAACGAGCGGGCTCAGTTTCAAGCTCAACGGCCGTGTGGG
>JAKQPD010000177.1 GCA_029564935.1 Bacteroidota bacterium | reverse complement strand
GTGAAATGATAACCATAATGACATGGTTCACCGATGAACTTTACCCTATCCAGATGAGATATATCGGTTCGGAGGAGGTTAAAACCCGGGCGGGAAAGATTAAATGCTACAAATTCAATCCCGTTACGGAAAAAGGCAGATTGTTCAAAACGGAAGAAGATGTCTCATTCTGGTTTTCAGCTGATAAAAATTTTTTACCGGTTAAGATACGATTTGATATATTTGTCGGGGCTTTTATAGTCGATCTTGAGAAATATGAGGGATTGATTTACCCGTTGGATATAAAAAAGAAATAACAGAAAAAGGAAGAGGATAAATTTATGGCAAGCACTGCAGATTTCAGGAACGGACTGGTTATTGAATATAATAATGAGCTGTGTACGATAATTCAGTTTCAACATGTAAAGCCAGGCAAGGGACCGGCTTTTGTGAGGACGAAGCTAAAAAGCCTCAAGACGGGCAGGGTACTGGAGAATACCTTCTCCTCAGGTACAAAGGTAAATGTTGCCAGGGTTGAGCGGAGACCTTATCAGTACCTTTACAAGGATGATATCGGGTTTTATTTCATGCATCTCGAGACCTTTGAACAGATCCATGTCGAGGAACATGTTATTGATTATCCGGAATTTCTGATGGAAGGACAGAGTGTGGAGGCTGTGGTTCACGCCGATACCGAAACTGTCCTTTCTGTTGAACTTCCGCAAAACGTTGTAATGGAAGTAAAATATACCGAAAAAGGATTGAAAGGAGATACTGCAACAAATGCTTATAAGCCGGCGACGATGGAAAACGGCTCTGTTATTATGGTACCGCTCTTTATTAATTCAGGAGATAAAATTAAAATCAATACAGGCGACCGTTCATATGTCGAACGTGTCAAAGGCTGATAAAAACAACAGATGAAGATCCCGGGCGACAGGTTAAAAATATCCAAGTTCAAGCTGGATTCTTTGCTTGACATCACCATGTCAATCAATGCCCATCTGCCTACCGAGGTCCTTCTCTCCAAATACGAATCAATATTACGTGACAGCCTCGGCATAGGCAAGATATTGATCTTCAAGCTCTCCGATGAATGGGAATGCCTTCTTAACGGAGGATTCCCGAAAGATTATGAGTACATAGATGTTGAAGAAAAGCTTCTTCATCTTGATGAAATAACCTATGTATCGTCAGAACTCGATTTTAAAGGTGTCGATATTATTGTTCCGGTCTTCAATAACAATGTTCAGATAGCATTTCTTTTCATAGGTGATATTGAAGAAGAAGGAGAAGGCATGAGCCCTGTTATCAAGCATCTCAATTTTATCCAGACCATTTCAAACATCATTATTGTTGCCATTGAGAACATCCGGTTGCAAAAGGAGAGGCTGAAGCAGGAAGCTCTCAAGAAGGAGCTGGAACTGGCTGCCAGAATGCAGAAAATGCTCATTCCTGACAGCCGGCATATGCCGCGAAGGCCGGAGGTGACTGTTCATGGTTTCTATTATCCTCACTATGAGGTGGGCGGCGATTATTACGATTGTATAAGGTTATCCGACACCAAAACCGGGTTCTGTATTGCCGATGTTTCAGGAAAAGGTATGCCGGCAGCTATACTGATGTCGAATTTCCAGGCAAGCTTCAGAGCCCTGTTCTCGGCGGATTCCGACCTCGAGGAACTCCTTCATAAGCTGAATTCAATAGTCGTAAACAATGCCGCAGGTGAAAAATTCATTACTTTCTTTGTTGCACGGTATGATCATACCAACAGAATACTCGAATATGTAAATGCAGCACATACAGCTCCGGTTACCTATGATACATCAACCGGTCAGGTGGGCTTCCTGAACAGCACATGCGTGGGTGTGGGAATGCTCGACAATATTCCCCAGATTAAAAAAATATCTTTACCTGTCCAGGGCCATTTCAAAATAGTCTGCTATACCGACGGCCTGTCGGAACTTAAGGACGATTATGGATTTGAAACAGGTACCAAAGAAATTATCAATTACATCTCAAACAGCCAGCCGGTTGAACAAAACATGAAGGATATGCTTGCGTATCTTGGCATACCTGATGCAAATCCCTACCTGTTTGATGATGTTTCGATCCTGGCTGTTGACCTCAGATAATGATCATATAAATTTTAACAGGAAATAATTCTTCTTCCCTTTCTGAATCAGAAGATATTTATTGTTAAGAAGGTGTTCCTGCCCTATCAGCATGTCAGGATTATCTATTCTTTCCTTGTTGAGACTAACACCGCCACCCTGGATCATTCTTCTGAGTTCTCCTTTTGAACTGAAAACCTGCGAATGTTCTGCACACAGGGAAGTAAAAGACGCGCCATTATCAAGTATTTCTTTATTTATTTCAAAGGTCGGAACACCGTCAAAAACTGAAAGAAATATACTTTCATTCATTTTTTTCAGTGTTTCTGTAGTTCCCTTACCGAAAAGTATCTGTGATGCCTCAACAGCTGACTGGTAATCCTCCCTTGAATGCACCATAACAGTTACCTCTTCTGCAAGTCTTTTCTGGAGGATCCTTTCATGAGGTGAATTGTTGTGTTCTGCTGTAAGTCGTTCTATCTCTTCACGTCCCAGCAGTGTGAATATCTTAATATATCTGGCCGCATCTTCATCCGAAACATTCAGCCAGAACTGATAGAAATGATATGTCGATGTCTTTTCGGGATCGAGCCATACATTTCCGGATTCAGTCTTTCCGAATTTTGTCCCATCTGATTTTGTAATTAGCGGGCAGGTCAGGGCAAAAGCTTCTCCTCCTGTTTTTCGTCTTATCAGTTCGGTACCGGTAACAATATTACCCCACTGGTCCGACCCCCCCATCTGTAGTTTGCACCCAATCTCATTATAAAGATGAAGGAAATCATATCCCTGTACAAGCTGGTATGAAAACTCGGTAAACGACATTCCCTCTTTTGAATCGGATCCCAGACGCTTTTTCACCGAGTCTTTCGACATCATATAATTAACTGTTATATGCTTCCCGATGTCGCGTATGAACTCCAGGAAAGAATATTCCTTCATCCAGTCATAATTATTGACCATAACAGCCTTGTTCCTTCTTTCAGGACTGAAATCAAGGAATCTGGCCAGTTGTTTTTTTATACCTTCCTGATTACGGTTAAGAGTGGCTTCATCCAGAAGATTACGTTCCTCAGATCTTCCTGAAGGATCCCCTATCATTCCTGTAGCTCCTCCAACAAGTGCAACGGGAACATTGCCTGCCCTCTGAAAATGGACCAGAAGCATAACCTGGACCATATGACCGATATGAAGGGAATCGGCCGTGGGATCAAAACCAATATAACCGGCAACCATCCCCTTTTCAAGCATCTCCTCAGTTCCCGGCATGATATCATGGATCATGCCTCTCCACTTTAATTCTTCAACGAAATTCATATGCGCATTTTTGAGAAATGCAAATATAGTAAAGGGTTTTAAATTGATACTTCTGAAGGATGCCGCTCCGGTTCTTTCTCCTCATCGGGCTTCTTTTTAAATCTTTCGAAACTCCGGTTATATCCACCTTCTCCTATTACCGGGAAAATTGCAGGTGCTATATCTGCTATGGGATTATAGAATTTCGATTGTTCAATCGCTGCTTTCGGTAATATAGGGTGACGGGCATCGATTGCATTCAATATTACAAAGAAGACACTGAGAATGAGAGCTGATTTAAACAGACCGAACACCATACCAAGAAGCCTGTTCAGAAATCCGATGGATGCCGCATCGATAATCTTGTCGGCAATTATACCGATGAAATGTATTATTATTACTATAACCCCGAAGGTAATCAGGAATGCTATTATCCCGACATAATTCCCGGACATATCGAACCATTCATATAACTTTCCGGCTGTGAATGAAGAGAATTTTATCGCACCCCAGATTCCCAGGATCAGGGCTGCCAGTGCTGCCACTTCTCTTACAAGGCCGTCGGTAAATCCTCTTATTACTGCTATTATCAGTATCACTACAATTATAAGGTCTATCCAGTTCATGTCGCGGATGTTGAAAGTGTGAAAGTAGGAAAGTTCCCGGAGTTATCAAAATGGGGGAAGGCGCAGGGGCGCAACGGAACAAGTTAACATTTGCCAGGTCCGATTTAACCAGCCCTGCCTGGAAAGCAAAAATGAAATATTAACAACTAAACTGCTGATAATGTGTTTACTAAAGCGTTATTAACATTTTTGCCTTCAGGATGGATATTTTTGAATTCCAACTTTTTATAATTTTATGAAACCAGGCAGCCTGACTGTCCGGGATGAACTTGAAAGTCAATTTCTGAATATTTACTAAAAATGCTAAAGAAAATTAGGTTTGGTTCACTTTTTCATTTAAGGGCAAAGCCGAAACCAGTAGCTGAACAAGTCCTTTATCAGTTCACATCAGGACATCTTATAATTCTTTTTATCAGCTTATTTTCGCTGTATTCTTTTCCCTCTTCCGGCCAGAGTATAATCCGTTCTTCATTAAGTTCCCTGGGAACTGCTGTTTCTGAAGAAGGATTTATTCTCCGTCAGACGATAGGGCAGCCTTCGAATACTCTGATTTTTGCTAACGGAGAAGTGACTATCCGGCAGGGATTTCAACAGGCAATTTCGGGCGAAAACCTTTATAAGGCAAATAATTCCCTCGATTTCAGACTCTACCCAAATCCTGCCAGAGATCGTACCCGGCTGGATTTCAGTGAGGAAATGAAAGATTATACTATTACTATTTATAATCTTACAGGGACTCCGCTGCAATCTCTCCCCGGTCAGAGCCGGCAGTCGCAGTGGCTCGATCTGAAAAGCTATCCGGAAGGAATGTACATTATTAAAATTACAGCCGGGCAAAGAACCGGATCTAAAAAACTGATTCTCAACCATTAAATATTCAAGAGTTTTAAAACATATAATTCTGCAGATAAATGAAGAAACTTATCACATTGTTGTTACTCGTAAGCATTTTTCTGCCACTGAAATCCCAGAATAAGATAGGGGTTTCATTCGGACAGACTTATTCAACATTCAGATTCAAAGATTCTGAAGGAGCGGTAGAAGATCTCAAGTACACTATCAGATACGGATATGGAGTGATCTGGCAGCAGGAAATCACGGATTTCCTTTTTGCGGAAGGATCCCTGGCTTATAACTGCAAAGGAGCCACGTCAACTCTGGGTGTTCAAAAGCTTGACTGGTCTCTCCACTATGTTAATGCTTCAATAAGTGCCGGTTATAAAATGACAATCGGCAGACTCAGCCCTCACGGCGGTGCAGGATTATATTACGGCAGACTGCTTAAAGCCGAACAATTCATCGGATCGGATTATTTCGATCTGATAGAAACAGATTATATAAGGAAGAGCGATTTCGGTGCAAATATTTTTGCCGGTATCGGATATGATTATTCTGATAACGGGTCAGTATTTGTCAGACTGAATGAAACGATCGGCCTTCTGCAGCTTGAAAAAGATGAACAGGCAACTCAAAGGATGTTTAACAGGACTTTCTCGATACAGCTTGGATTATTTTTCACAATAAAATAAATACCTGATTTAAAATGAAAAAGAAATTCTTATTTCTGCTAATCCTTTTGTACATTTCAATATCAGCATCAGGTCAGATCGCGGACGGGATAACTTACCAGGCTGTTGCCCTTGATGATAAGGGCAAAGAGATCGCCGGTCATGATATAAACGGGCTGATAATCCACAGTAAACAGATCAGTGTAAGATTTTCAATAATAAGTGGTTCAACTGAAGGGGAATTGTTATATAAAGAGGTCCATTCAACCTATACAGACCCTCACGGCCTCTTCACTCTGGTCATCGGTCACGGTGATGTTTCTCCTGACGGACTCCATCAGAAGCTGACCGATATAAACTGGGGGGCCGACAAGTTGTTTCTCATGGTTGAGATCGATATACGAAGCAAGGGTGATTACAAGGTAATGGGAATTCAGCAGATGATGGCTGTTCCGTTTGCATTTCATTCCCTGAGCAGCAGTACCGTTAAATATGATGACATCCTTAATGTCCCGCCATTATCAACCGTGGCGACAACAGGAAATTATACTGACCTGAACAATCTTCCTGTTTTATTTAACGGCGATTATAATACACTGTCAAATAAACCTATTATTCCGGTAAAAACCAGTGATCTTGAAAATGATGCAGGATTCCTGAAGAATTTTACTGAATTGGATCCCGTGTGGATGGCGGCTTCGGTAAATTACTATACAAAAACCGATCTGAAGACTGCCGGTGCATCACGGATGCATTTTCTCAACATAACCAATAAACCAACCACAATTGCAGGATATGGAATTACAGATGCTATGACTAAATCCTCTCCCGCAAACACAATTACAGGTTCAAATATTTCAAACTGGAATACTGCTTTCGGCTGGGGGAATCATACAGGGTTATACCGCCCGTCAAATTGGGTCCCTGCCTGGAATGATATAACTTCGAATCCGTTTACAATAACATCACCTGCAAATAACCAGATCCTTAGATATAATTCAAAAACAGAAAAATGGCAAAACTGGACACCGAATTACCTGACAGGTTTTACTGAAACTGATCCTTCATGGACTTCCTCATCAGCTAATTATTATACCAAATCCAATCTGGAGACAGGCGGAGGGTCAAGGGTACATTTCAGTAATATTATAAATAAGCCGACCACCATGGCAGGATATGGAATTACTGATGGCTTCAACGGAACATGGTCAGCCCTGACCGGAAAACCAAATACTCTTGCCGGTTATGGAATCATTGACGCTATGGCTACTTCTCATGCATCAAATACAATTACAACTGCCAATATTTCAAACTGGAATACGGCTTTTTCCTGGGGAAATCATGCTGCTGCAGGTTATCAGCCGTTTATAGTACCCGGCGAAATACATCATTACCTCAGGGGTGACATGACCTGGCAGCCGTTAACAGCTGATGCAGTGGGTCTTGGAAATGTTGAGAATATCTCACTAAACGGATGGATGGGTTCACCGAACCTGAGCATGGTGGGATTTATTACCCAGGGTGAATGGCACGCCGGTCTTATTGATGCCCGTGGCCCGGTAATGGCAGATGTAATTATAAAAAGAGGTGGATCGAATAATGAGTTCCTGAAAGCCGACGGAAGCGTTGATCCGAATAACTATATGATACAGATTACAGGAACAACAGATGAATTTACAGCATCACAAAACCAGATAAATTTTTCTCTTAACAATTATCCTTCCGGATTAATATCTGTTAAAATGTACGTAAACGGGGTACGGATAAGTAATAACGCTTTTAATGTCTCAGGACAGGTTGTAACATATAATCCCGCAAATAACGGATTTTACGAGCTCACAGAAGGAGACAGAATCCAAATTGATTATTCTTATTAACATGATCACTGTACAGATGAGATTGTCTCTTATAATACTGACTTTCATGGTTATTACCTGGCAGATTTCGGCACAGGGAGTAACCCGTCAGGGCAGAAACACAACATCGGATACTGATTTTGTTACTAAGAACGGTAAAATTGTGGATATCCCTGCATTAAGCAGGTATGGAGAAGAACTCCTTATCAGGGTTCCTGTGAATCTGGTCACCGCTTCTATTACAAATATTGCAAGCAATTCTGCAATAAGCGGTGGTGATATCTCGGGTGATAACGGGTTACCGGTCTTAATACGAGGTATATGCTGGAATACTTATCCTGAGCCTACAATTGCACATTTTAAAACGTCCGACGGTACAGGAACAGGAGCATTTACCAGTCAACTTTCAGTACTGATGCCATCTACAACATATTATATAAGGGCCTATGCGACAAACATCTCCGGAACAACATATGGAGAAGAAATAAGTTTCACCACTCTTCCCAGAACTGATCCCTCCGAATGTCTGATCGCCTGGTATCCATTTAATGGCGATGCTGCTGAAGCGACCGGTTACGGAGCAAATGGCACAGTTAACGGAGCGATCCTGACTGAGGACAGGTTTGGCAATCCAAATTCAGCATTCTATTTCAATGGAATTGATAATTCGATCACGATCCCCGGCAACCTCGCGATAACGAATTCATTTACAATCTCATTCTGGGCGTACCCGGAAAGAGAAAGCGGTTATAGCAATGTTCTTACTGATGGTAATATAAACTATGGAGGTAATGATTTTCTGATAAATTTCAGGGATAGTGATATAGGTATCAGGGCAGATAAAGGTAGCTCTCCTTTAAATTATGAAGACAGAGGTTATCCGGGGCTGACAAATCTTAACTTCCTGAAAAGATGGGTACATGTCGCCTGGGTTATGGAGCCTGGTGGGTCAAAGGTATATCTTGATGGATACAAAATTGCTGAGATCAATGAGGCGGGAACAAATGAAGGCTTTCATGATGATCATGTTACTATTGGGGCAAGGCATGTCTGGACAAATATGGATAATTTCTTCCAGGGCAAGCTTGATGAGTTCCGGATTTACAACTGCAACTTAAATGAGAGTGAAATTTACAGCGTTTATTCAAAAGAGGGCTCTCTTTTACCCACTATAGAGACAGCATTTTTGTCAGACACAACGGCAACATCAATTTCATCAGGAAGCAAGATTCTGAGTGATGGAGGTTCACCAATCACAGAACGCGGAGTATGCTGGAGCACCTCGCCAAATCCGACAATTGGTGATAACAGAACCCTTGATGGAACCGGAACGGGATCTTTCACAAGCCAGATTACAGGACTGTTACCCGGAACAACCTATTATATAAGGTCTTATGCAACCAATAGTGCGGGAATTACTTATGGCAGCGA
Source organism: Bacteroidota bacterium (assembly GCA_029564935.1). Taxonomy (GTDB): domain Bacteria; phylum Bacteroidota; class Bacteroidia; order Bacteroidales; family VadinHA17; genus LD21. The sequence goes on along the minus strand of JAKQPD010000177.1, from coordinate 6,626 downwards.
ATTGAGCTTTCAAACCCATAGTACTTTTCCGAATTGTGGTTCGGTAACAGATATTGACGGTAACATTTATAACACTGTTACAATAGGGACGCAGTGCTGGATGAAAGAGAATCTGAAAACAACAAGATATAATGATGGTACTCCAATTTCTTTAGTAAATACCCAAAACAATTGGAATGATCTCACAATCAGCAGTAAAGCTTATTGCTGGTATAATGATGACATAAATAACAAAGACCCATATGGTGCTTTATACACCTGGGCGGCAGCTATGAATGGTGCGGATACAAGTACTCTAAATCCGAGTGGAGTTCAGGGAGTTTGCCCGACAGGGTGGCATTTACCAAGCTGGAATGAATGGGGTGTTTTAATTAAATATCTGGATCCTTATTCTTACATTCCAATTTCTATAGAAAGCAGTATTGCCGGCGGAAAAATGAAAGAAACCGGTTTGAGTCATTGGAATTCACCAAACACCGGAGCAACCAATGAAAGCGGTTTTACAGGACTACCGGGTGGTGGAAGATCACAGTCCGGGGAATTTCTTTTTTTTGGTAATGAATCTTATTGGTGGAGTACATCACAATTTGGCAGTGTGGGGTATGCAAGAGTAGAGAATCTTAATTACAACAACAGTTCTGCACGCAGGACAAGCACACCCTGGAAAAGCGGGATTTCTGTACGGTGCATAAAAAATCCGGAACAAACCATTCATTTACCGACCCTTGGTACAACAACGGTTTCAAATGTAATTGATACATCCGCTGTATGCGGCGGAGAAATCATCAGTAATGGAGGGACAGATATCATTTCTCATGGCGTTTGCTGGAGTACCTCAACAAATCCGACAACTGCAAATAATAAAACTATTGAGTTCAACGGATCGGGGACATTCAGCAACCTAATTTTTCCTTTAATCCCAGGAACCACTTACTATGTGAGAGCATATGCTATAAACAGCGCAGGAACGTCATACGGGAATGAATTAAGTTTTAGTACATGCCCGGCTATTCCTGCAATAAGTTTTAATTTGGGTATAACTTATGGAAAAGTTTCAGATGTTGATGGAAATGAATACAAAACTGTAATTATTGGCGTTCAGGAATGGATGGCTGAAAATCTCAGAACCACCAGATACAATAATGGCGATGCAATCCCTAATATCACAAATGACGAAACATGGAGGAGTTTATCCGATGGAGCCTATTGCTGGTTAAATGATAATATTTGTTATAAACCAACATATGGTGGCATTTATAACTGGTATGCAGCCAACAGCAATCTTTGTCCTGTTGGTTGGCATCTCCCTTCAAATGCAGAGTGGTCCATTTTAAATGCAACCCTTGGAGGGAATGAAATTGCTGGAGGAAAACTTAAGGAACAAGGATTTAATCACTGGAAGGAACCAAATACAGGTGCCACTAATGAAAGCGGATTTTCAGCTTTGCCACCCGGAGGATTTCGCAACGGAGCCCTATTTGACACAGGTGAGTTTGCCAGCTTTTGGACCTCAACTGAATATCCTGATAATCAGGCATTTTATAGAAGCATGAGTTATCAGTATGCCTTAGAAGCTTATAGTTGGGGTTTTAAGTCCAACGGTGCTAATGTAAGATGTGTTAAAGGTCCAATCCCACCTAAACCTGTTGTTTCAACACTTTGGACAAGGAATATTCAATCTGACCAGGCTGAGATAATTTCAACCATAAGCAGTGAATTGCCAATTAACACAAGGGGAGTATGCTGGGACACCTCCCCATCGCCGGACGTACTTGACAATAAAACTACAGATGGTAATGGGACAGGATCATTCACAAGCAAGCTAACCGATTTAGAGCCAAATAATACCTATTTTGTAAGAGCTTATTCGATGAATGACGATGGGATTACCTATGGGAACGAACTAGTTTTCACCACTGCTATGGCTTTGCCGGTTGATGGTCTGGTCGCTTACTGGCCTTTTAACTATAATGCAAATGATGAGAGCGGCAATAATAATAACGGCTCAGTAACAAGTGCAATATTAACATCCGACAGGTTTGGCAACCCGGATAGGGCATATAGTTTTGACGGCAACGGAGATTATATTTTAGTCCCTGATAATGATATTCTGTCTTTGGTTTCCCATAACTTCTCATTTTCGTTCTGGGTGTATATCAATCCGGGATCAGGAACAGATGTTAACATGGGATTTATTTCAAAAAGAAGATTTGACAGTATGGATGCAGCAAACTGGGAGTATAATCATGGATATGACGGTGCAACAGGCAATACTATAAGGTTTTGGTTCAGTGCATTAAACGGAAGATGCGCCACTTACTCAGGGATTGATAATTACGCAAGCGAAAAAGGTCAATGGATACATTGTGCGGCAACATCAGATAATGTTTCATTAAAAATATATAAGGATGGTATCCTGATGGCTGAAGCACCAAGGAGTTATATCTGCTCACAGGGTAATGGCACCGGTCCACTTGTATTCGGACGTGGCGGAGGCTGGAATCAGATATATTATCTAAATGGAATGCTTGATGATATAAGAATTTATAACAGGGCACTTTCAATTTCCGAAATTGAAGCATTATATCATGAAGGTGGCTGGTAGCTGGAATAAGATAAAGAGTAATTCTTAACAGTGAATTCCTGACCTTTGCCGTTTTGCCGTTGTGCCCTTGTGCCCTTGAGCCGTTGAGCCTTTGAGCCGCTTACCCCAGACAAACCTGGGATTAATTCTATCAAGCTCTTTCGTAATCTGAATGATTTTCCTAAAACATACTACCATTTCCACTATTATTTGCTTTGACGATAAAAAGCTATATTTTTGCACTCTCATCCGGTCCTATAGTTCAATGGATAGAACGGAGGTTTCCTAAACCTTAAATCCAGGTTCGATTCCTGGTAGGACTACAGATAAACCCCTTATTCGATTGTGAATTAGGGGTTTTGTATTTTTTGTATCCCCGATTTGTACCCTTCTGCCTGTATTCTTGTCCTTTAGGAAGAATTTTCAAAGGTCAATGGGTATGATAGATGTATAACCGCAATGGTTTTCTTATATTCAGAACTCCTGATCCCATTTCAGGGAATCAGATAGTTAAGGTTTATATGTCGCAAACAAGAAATGTCGTAAATTAGCCGAAAAAAGTTGTATATGCAACAGATTCTTCCAATATTTCCAGATGCAACCAGGATGGTTAATTACCAGGTTGGATTCAAACAAATAGATGATTTTGTCCATTACTTTGTAAATGGAATGCCGGTATACTGTCATGAGAAGGATGATAAGAACGGTTACCGTTTTGTGTTGGCGACCCTGATCAATAATAAATTCTGCAGCATTAAGGAGCTGAGCGAAGCGTTAGGAGTTCCGAGAAAGAATATAGAAAGATATGCCAAGGCATTAAGGGAAAAGGGCATGGCTTATTTTTTCAACAGGAAGGAAACTCGAGGGCAATGCCACAAATTTACTTCTGAAAAAGTTAAAGATGCCCAGGCATTATTGGACGCTGGGTATTCACAGCAAGGTACGGCAAAAAGGATAGGGGTAAGTGAAAGCGCAATACGTTACCATATCAAATCAGGACTTTTAAAAAAAAAGTAAATGTTTTCACCCCGTTACCAGCCTCCACACCCAGGGAACGTGACATTGCCGATTTTCTGGTTTCGGACATGATAGGTATAGGCGCCACACGTATTGAGGGACGGGTATTTTCTGCATTAGGCCTGCAACAATCAGAGATTTATTTTTCGCCGTGTGAAAGTGTTGAATATGGAGGGGTATTGTTTTTACTACCCTTTCTGTTAGCTAATGGTCTGTTGAGTTATAAAAAATATTATTCACAAAGGCATTCAGGATATTATGACTTTGACAGCGTGATACTAACGCTGGCATTCATGTATCTGTGTCGTGTTAAGAGTGTGGAACAATTGAAACACTACAGCCCTGGTGAAATGGGGAAATTACTAGGTCTTGACAGGATTCCGGAGGTACGTTGTCTGAGAGGGATAATTAAAGAGTTAAGCGTTCAGGAAAGAGCCTCGGAGTGGAATGCCTACCTTTCAGAGGATTGGATAAATCAGGAGGAGACGAGCATATATTATATAGATGGGCATGTTCAGGTTTATCATGGTCACCTGGCCAATCTTGGCAAAAAACACATTAGTCGACAAAAGCTTTGTCTGCCTGGGATGATAGAATTCTGGGTAAATAATGCTGATGGTTTACCCTATTTTTATATTACAGGAGAAGTTAATGAGAAACTACAGGAAGTTATAACGACCCAATTGGCTCCCCAGCTACTTGAGCTTACCGATGGTAAGGTCAGTCAGGAGGAGCTTACTGCGGATGAGTTTCTCCCCAGGTTCTCAATTGTGTTTGACAGGGAAGCATATAGTCCTTCCTTTTTCAAACATCTTTGGGAGTGTTACCGTATAGCGGTAATTACTTATAGGAAAAATGTAAAAGATAAGTGGGATGAAGAAGATTTTTCTGCTTATAATGTTGACAACGATATTGAGACTACCATGTATTTATGTGAAAAAGAGGTGGAACTCAATGGTGTTAAGATGCGAGAAGTACGAAAGCTCACCGAGTCGGGTCACCAAACCAGTGTGATCACAACCAATTATAAAATATCTACTGTTCTGATAGCTTTATACATGTTTTCCAGATGGTCCCAGGAAAATTTTTTTAGGTATATGAGGCAGGAATACGATATAGACAGGATAATACAATATGGTGTAGATGAATTAGATAAAACTATAATGGTAATTAATCAGGAGTACACCAATTTAACATGGAAGTTAAAAAAGTTAAGAGAAAGAAAAGCCAGACGACAGGCAAAACTTTATGCCTTGAAGACAGAAAATATTGAAGGAGAAATGGAACAAACCGGGAAGAATATTGAGAAACAATTATGCATCAGGCAGGAAATCGAATTAATTGAAGCAGAAGAAAAAGAGATATTGTTCAAAAGAAAGCAACAGCCATACAAGATAAGCATAGGTCAATTGCCTGAACAGGCAAGATATAATAAATTGAAAACTGAAAGTAAACACTTACAAAATATCATAAAAATAATTTGTTACAGAGCCGAAACGTCTATTTCAAATTTACTTGCTCCTCATTATCAGAGAAGTTCCGATGAAATAAGGGCGTTAGTAAAAAGTATTATATTTACAAAGGCTGATTTATATCCGGATTATCAGACAAATACTCTAACGGTAAGACTGAATAGTCTGGCTACACCCAGAGATAATGTGGCAATAGGTGAAATATGTAAAACGCTAAACGATTATGAAGCTCTTTTCCCAGGCACAAATCTCAAGTTATTTTTTAAAACTGCGACAGAGAAACCTGCGACAGGTAAGGAGTTCTGATATTAGTAGATTCAAATCACCAAAAACAATAATCAATTAACAAAAACGACAACTAAACAAACCTCTCGGGAATATTTCCAATACCCTGCGCAGCACAATGGATACCGACGAATTCATTGAGTACATTCCGGAATTCATCTCCGATAAAGATCTTTCAGAAAAGATGGAACCCGATGCCAATAATATCCTGAAAGAAGACAAGATACTATATCCGGATTTTGCTGAGAATTAAATATTAAAACACCTTCCTGATGTTTAATGGTTAAATATCTCAATAAATATCGCATAGAATCCTGCAGAATGCAAAATTGGGATTACGGATGGAATGCATCATATTTTATTACCATTTGCACAAAAAACAGGCGGAAATATTTCGGTGAAATCATAGAAAAACAGATGCAATATTCTCCTCTAGGAATAATTGCAGACCTGTTGTGGCATGAAATATATTATCATTCCCCTAATATTGAACCGGGTCCATTTGTGGTAATGCCTAATCATGTCCACGGAATTTTAATAATAACGGTGGATGGATTCAACCATGATGTAATAAACAGGCCAAATAACGACGTTGAACAGAACGCGGGGTTGGATGACGCGGGGTTGGATAACGTAGAGACAAGGCATGCCTTGTCTCTACAACAACAACAACAATCACAACAACCACAACCACAACAAAACCAACAACAACCCCAACCACCACAACAACCACCACAACAACAATCACAACAACAACCCCAACAACAACAACAACCGATCATTCCCAAAACACCGGGGCAAAAACGGTTTCAAAACCAGGGTAAAAATACAATATCATCAATTATAGGAGGTTACAAATCTGCGGTTTCCAGACATGCCCACCGCCTGGGATTTGAATTTCAATGGCAGGATCGTTTCTGGGATCATGTAATCCGCGATAACGCAGAATCCGAACGCATACAGAATTATATCATCAATAACCCTTCAAAATGGCATGAGGATAATTTTTTTAAAACATGAAACAGTACGGAATGAATAATGAAATTGCCGCTGTTGGGACAAGACATGCATACCTCAACTAAAAATACCGTAATTGCATTTCGCCGCATTAATGTTTTGCATATTTTTCATAATCCTCCCTGTAATTGAGATTATAATACCATCCCCTGCCATCAAACGGGATAAACTTTGTTTCAACCATTCCAAACAAACCGGAAATTTTAAGTTTCTTTTCATTAAGCAGGTGCAGGGCTGAAGGAATTACCGAT
>JAKQPD010000149.1 GCA_029564935.1 Bacteroidota bacterium | reverse complement strand
GTCAACCATACAGTCGTCTTCATCCATAACGATGAGTCCGCCTGAACCCATGATGGAACCGAGCTTCTGAAGGTTTTCATAATCAATCGGAGTATCAAGATAATCCGCTGTTATTACACCGCCTGAAGGTCCGCCGCTCTGTGCAGCTTTGAATTTCTTTCCGCCTTTGATACCGCCTCCGATGTCGAAAACGATCTCGCGGAGAGTGATACCCATAGGTACTTCAATAAGACCTGAGTTAACAACCTTTCCGGTAAGAGCGAATACTTTAGTACCTTTTGATTTTTCAGTTCCGATAGAAGCGAACCAGTCGCCGCCTTTAAGAATGATTACCGCTATATTTGCATAAGTTTCAACGTTATTGATAACAGTAGGTTTTTCCCAAAGACCTTTTACCGCAGGGAAAGGAGGTCTTGGTTTAGGCATACCGCGCTTTCCTTCGATGGAAGCGAGAAGAGCTGTTTCTTCACCGCAGACGAATGCTCCAGCACCGAGACGAAGTTCGATATCGAAATCGAATCCCGTGCCGAGAATATTCTTTCCGAGAAGACCGTATTCTTTTGCCTGAGCTATTGCGATTTCAAGTCTGTGAATCGCAAGCGGGTATTCAGCTCTGATATAGATGAAACCCTGATTGGCGCCGACTGTAAAACCGGCAATCGTCATTGCTTCAAGAACAGAATGCGGATCTCCTTCAAGAGTCGATCTGTCCATGTATGCGCCCGGGTCACCTTCGTCAGCATTACATACGATGTATTTCACATCGCCTTCAGCCTTCTTCGTGAAATCCCATTTCATCCATGTCGGAAATCCCGCACCGCCGCGGCCTCTGAGACCTGATTTTTTAATCTCTTCGATTACTTCTTCAGGCTTCATTGATGTAAGAACTTTATCGAGAGCCGCGTAACCTTCACGCGCGATATACTCATCGATGTTTTCGGGATTTATCACACCGCAGTTTCTAAGAACGATACGGTACTGTTTCTGATAAAAATCGATGTCGTGTTTATTGAAGTCGGTTTTTCTTTTGTCGTCTTTGCCGACATAAAGAAGTCTTTTAACTTCGCGCCCTTTTACAATATGTTCTGCTACAATTTCTTTCGCATCTTCTGGAACGACCTGAACATAAAAAGATTCTTCCGGAAGAATCTTTACAATAGGACCCTGTTCGCAGAAACCGAAGCAACCGGTTTTGATAACCTGAACATCATCCTGAAGCTTGTGAGCCTCGATTTCCTTTTTGATGTTCTGAAATATTTCATCGGCTTTACTGGATTCGCAGCCGGTTCCGCCGCAAACAAGTACATAGTTTTTTAAAGCCATATTTTCCCCCGTAATTATTTCTTGATAATATCAACAGAAGGCTTGTCGAATACGTGATCGCTGACGAGCTTCTTGTTCATAATATGATCTGTAACGATTTTTGAAGCCACGTCCGCGTTGACATTGCCGTAGATAGTTGCAGGCATATCAGCCATCTTTATCTCAACAGTCGGTTCGTTCGAGCAGTAGCCCATGCATCCTGTCTGACGCACAATTACGTTTTTAAGTTTCTGCTTGTCTATTTCTTTGAGAAAAGCTTCAAGGCTGTCTTTTGCACCTGCAGCGATACCGCAGGTTCCCATACCGATTACTATTTCGATATCTTTGCCTTCGGTTTCTCTCTTTTCAATTTCGTGTTTCTTTTCTTCTCTCAGTTTTCTGAGATCATCAAGAGTAAGTTTTGGCATATTATTCCCCCTTGCCGGATAATTCGTTTTCATGCGATTCGAAATACGCCTTGGCAAGATTCAGCGAATCAGCTGATTCGAGATCTCCCAACGCTTCCTTGAGTTCGCTTTTAGTTACCCTGTAAGATTTTCCGTTTTTAATTCGGTTAATCAGAATCTCGTAATCTCCGTTGAAAAGCAGTAAAGATCTGAAAGCCGAAGCAATATCACCCTCGGTCGGACAATCGACATTTTCAAGATTAAATGAAAACTCAATGGCAGTTCCCATTTCGACATCAGACTTAATGTCAAATTCTCCGCCGGCCGCTTCAACAGCCTGAATGAGAAAAGGAATACCCAGTCCAACTTTTCTGTTCTTGTGCTTTTCTCCGTCGGTAAAGAAAGGATCCTTTGCCTTGGCAAGAGTTTCCTCATCCATTCCCTTTCCGTTATCGCCTACCATGATATTCAGCATTGGAAATTCTTCAATGTAGTCGACTGTAATAACGGAAGCTTCAGCTTCGATTGAGTTCTGAACAATATCGGTTAAAAAATCAGATACGGAGTACTGCATCAGTTACCTTTAAACTTCGCAATAATGCCCGGAAGCATGTCTTTTGTAAGTTTTCCGAAAACTTCTTTATTAACCGTGATTACCGGAGCAAGACCGCAGCATCCGATACATCTTACAGCCTGAAGGGAGAATAGTCCGTCTTCTGTTATTCCGTTTACAGGAAGGCCGAGAAGTCTTTCGAATTCAAGGATAATATCCTCGCCGCCTTTCAAATAACAAGCGGTACCCATACAGACAGAAATCATGTATTTTCCAGGTTTTTTCTGCTTAAAGAAATGATAAAATGTCACAACACCGTAAATTTTCGCAAGAGGAGTATCGATGAGTCTCGAAAGCTCAATCGCAACCTCACGCGGAATATAGCCGTACTCTTCCTGAATCTGGTGAAGAATCATGATGAGATTGCCCGGCTTGTCTTTCCACTCCTCGATAAATTTCAAAAGAGTGTCAGGAAGCTTTACAGCAGTTCCTTCCTTTTCAAACATATTTATTCCCTCCTGTTAATTATTCCCTG
>JAKQPD010000124.1 GCA_029564935.1 Bacteroidota bacterium | reverse complement strand
TACGTTTTCATTATCCGGTGTTGAGACGCCCAATTTGGGCGTCTTTACGTTTTGTTGAGACGCCCAATTTGGGCGTCTTTACGTTTTGTTGAGACGCCCAATTTGGGCGTCTTTACGTTTTGTTGAGACGCCCAATTTGGGCGTCTTTACGTCATTCCCATTCGATGGTTGCAGGTGGTTTCGAACTGATATCATAAACCACCCTGTTAATTCCTTTGATCCTGTTAATGATTTCATTGGATACCGTTCCGAGGAATTCATACGGAAGGCGTGACCAGTCGGCAGTCATCCCATCGGTTGAATTGACAGCCCGGAGCACGACAGTATTTTCATATGTTCGTTCATCTCCCATTACCCCTACAGATTGTACCGGTAACAGTGCAGCACCTGCCTGCCAGACGGTATCATAGAGATTATTCTTCCTCAGGCTCTCAATGAAAATATAATCAGCCTCCCTCAGAACTTCAAGTTTTTTCCAGGTCACTTCACCCAGTATCCGGATAGCAAGTCCGGGACCGGGAAATGGATGACGTTTCAGAATAAGATCCGGAAGTCCGAGAACATAACCGGCTTTTCTGACTTCATCCTTAAATAACAGGCGTAAGGGTTCGACTACCCTGAGATGCATCTTTTCCGGTAATCCACCCACGTTATGATGCGACTTTATTGTTGCCGAAGGACCATTAACCGACACAGACTCAATTACATCCGGGTAAATAGTGCCCTGGCCCAGCCATTTAACTTCCCTGATCTTACGCGCTTCCTCCTCAAAAACATCTATAAAAATCCTGCCTATAGTTTTGCGTTTGCTCTCGGGGTCGGTAATTCCTTTCAGTCCGTCAATGAATCTCTGACCTGCATCAACTCCCTTAACATTAAGACCCAGTCCGAGATATGAATCCAGAACTTCCGCGTACTCATTTTTCCTGAGCAGGCCATTGTCAACAAAAATGCAGTTAAGGTTCTTTCCGACAGCCCGGTTAAGCAGCGAAGCAGCAACCGATGAATCTACCCCACCTGAAAGTCCAAGAATTACTTTATCATTGCCAAGCTGATTTTTCAGAGATTTGACCGCTGATTCAACAAAGGAATCCGGTGTCCATGTCCCTGATGCTCCGCATATACCGATCACAAAATTCTGCAATATCCTTATTCCCTCATCGGTATGATATACTTCCGGGTGGAATTGTATGCCCCAGGTTGGCTCATTTACAATGTGAAAAGCACCTGCCTTAACATCATTTGTTGATCCGGTAATCCTGTATTCAGAAGGCATTTCAGCTATTGTGTCACCATGGGACATCCATACACTGGTTCCGGGTGTCAGCCCCCTGAATAAAGGATCGGCAGTATCAATACTGACAAGATTTGCCCTGCCGTATTCCCTTGCAATTGAGGGTAAAACTTCGCCTCCATAACCATGTACAAGATATTGAGCTCCGTAACAGATACCCAGCAATGGGATCTTCCCCTTGATCTTACTCAGGTCAGGCAGTGGTGCATTTTTATCACGGACCGAAAATGGACTGCCTGAAAGTATCACACCTCTGACACTGTTATCGGGACCGGGGTAATTATTGAAAGGGAATATCTCGCAATAGACGTTTATCTCTCTTATTCTCCTTGCAATCAGTTGAGTATATTGAGATCCGAAATCGAGTATGATTATTTTTTCCTGCAACCTGTATGAACTTTTTCGGGAAGTGGACAAAGATAGGAATTCTTTGCTTAATGAACATTAATATTTGCCACATCATAAGTTGTTCCATCGACAGCTGCAATAGTCCGTGGAAATATTTTCCTTGCCTGTCCTTCGAGAACTGATATATCTTTATGCCTTGCAGAAAAATGGCCGATTATCAGAGTTTCTGCATCAGCAGCGAGAGCACATTTTGCCGCGCCGGAACTTGTTGAATGTCCGGTTTTCGCAGCCAGGTCGCCGAGAGAATCTTCGAATGTAGCTTCATGATATAGCAGCTTCACGCCCCTGACAAATGAAGCAAGCCTTTTAAAGTACTTCGTATCACTGCAGTAGGCATAAGATAAAGGTTCCGGTCCGGGAATTGTTATAAGTTCGTTCCGGATCAGTTCACCGGTTTCAGTTGTAAAATCAGCTCCCTTTTTAATGGCGGGGATTCTGGTTGCAGGGATCTTATACTTCTCAATTGATTCTTTTATGATGTTCCGGTCGGGTATTTTTTCCCGGAAGAGAAACCCGAAAGAAGGTACCCGATGCTGCAGCGGGAATGAAGTAACTGTAAGGTATTTATCCTCATAGATCTTTAAAGGATCCTTTCCGCCAAGAGATGTAAAATTAATTTCGAAGTTAAGATGAATATCAAAATCGGTCAGATGTGACGACAGCATCTGCAGATAATTATCAGGTGCGTGGAGGTTTATCGGAAGGGTCCTTCCCATCAGGTTAAATGTGGAGAGAAGTCCGTAGAGTCCGAAAACATGATCGCCATGGATATGGCTGATAAAGATATTATTGATTTTCGCGAATCGTATCTTATTTTTCCGGAGCTGCATCTGTGTGCCTTCACCACAGTCTATTAAATACAACCGCTCATGTACATTGAGCACATGAGCGGAGGGATATCTTTCTGATGTTGGCAATGCAGAACTACTGCCAAGTATTGTTAATTTCATCGGCATTCTGCATTCCTGAGCAACTCAGGAAATCATTTTTTCAGCATCATCGATAGTTCCTGTGATAGTCAGGACCGTATCAAGCTGAGAAATTGTAATTAGTCTTTCAACGGCCTCATTAAGTCCGCAGAGGACAAATGTGCCACCGGCATTTTTACAAAGCCTGTTGGCCACAAGAATGGCGCTCAGACCTGATGAGTCGCAGTATTGACATTTCTCAAGGTCAAGAATGATATTTTTCTCACCCTTACCTGAAATCAGTACCAGTTCAGATTTCAATGCAGGAGCTATGTGTGTATCCAGCTTTTCCGACTGAATCTGAATCAAAGTACTGTTATTCCGGCTTTCAATATTGAAATCCATGATTGTATAATTTTGTTGGTGTTAAAAATAACAAATATTTCTATTTTTTGGAAGCTTTATTTTGTTTTTCTTCCATTTCTTCTTTCAGAGCTGCCAGTTGTGTAATATCGCCGAGTGTCGTTTTTTCGATATTTGCTTTGGCTTTTCTTGAAGATTTCTTAGGAGTATCAGCCTCAGGTTTCCTTGCCGGAGCTTCAGCTGCTTTCTTTTCATCTTCTGCAATTCTGCTGTGAGAAACTATGATCTTCTTTGCCGATTTATTAAATTCGATCACTTTGAACATCAGTCTTTCATCAACTTTTGCAATTGTGCCGTCTTCCTTAACCAGATGTTTCGGAGTTGCAAAACCTTCTACACCATAGGGAAGAGCAATTATTGCTCCCTTATCAAAGACCTCCATTACAGTTCCTTCATGTATTGAATCAACAGTAAAGAGACCTTCGAAAACATCCCACGGATTTTCTTCAAGCTGTTTATGACCGAGGCTCAATCTCCTGTTTTCCTTGTCGATTTCAAGTACCATCACTTCAATATCAGCATCAATAGCTGTGAATTCGGCAGGGTGTTTTATCTTTTTGGTCCACGACAGGTCAGAAATATGTATTAGACCATCTACGCCTTCCTCTATTTCAACAAATACTCCGAAATTGGTGAAGTTCCTTACTTTTGCCTTGTGTTTAGAACCTACTGTATATTTTTCCTCGATATTCTGCCATGGATCCGGCTTAAGTTGTTTGATACCGAGTGACATTTTTCTTTCAGTCCTGTCGAGTGTGAGAATAACAGCCTCAACCTCATCGCCCACTTTCATGAATTCCTGGGCGCTGCGCAGATGCTGCGACCACGACATTTCAGAAACATGGATAAGTCCTTCCACTCCGGGGGCTATTTCGACAAATGCGCCGTAATCAGCCATGACGACGACCTTTCCTTTTACCTTATCACCAACTTTCATATTGGGATCCACTGAATCCCATGGATGAGGAGTCAGCTGTTTCAGACCAAGAGCGATTCTTTTCTTATCATCATCGAAATCCAGAATAACAACATTAAGTTTCTGGTCGAGCTGTACGATCTCTTCGGGATGATTAACTCTGCCCCATGAAAGATCAGTAATGTGAATAAGGCCGTCAACACCTCCAAGGTCAATAAATACACCGTATGATGTAATGTTTTTGACAGTTCCTTCGAGAACCTGGCCTTTTTCAAGACGTGCAATGATCTCTTTCTTCTGCTGTTCCAGCTCAGCTTCAATAAGTGCTTTATGGGAAACAACAACATTCTTGAATTCCTGGTTGATCTTTACAACCTTGAATTCCATTGTTTTTCCTACATAAATATCATAATCCCTGATGGGTTTTACATCAATTTGCGATCCCGGAAGGAATGCTTCTATACCAAATACATCAACGATCATTCCTCCTTTTGTACGGCATTTAATATAACCGGTTATGATCTCATCTTTTTCAAGAGAGGCATTTACCCTGTCCCATGAATTTATTGCACGGGCTTTCTTGTGAGACAATAACAACTGGCCTTTCTTATCTTCCTGGCTTTCAACATAAACCTCTACGGTATCACCAACCTTCAGGTTCGGATTATAGCGGAATTCATTCAGACTTACAACACCTTCCGATTTATAACCAATGTTTACAACCACTTCCCGTGAAGTCATCTGAATGACAGTTCCCGTAACTACCTCATCAACTGCAACTGTCGAAAGGGTTTCATCATACATTTCTTCATACTGCTTATGCTTTGGTGAGTTTCTCATCTCATCCTGTTCAAAGCTGTCCCAGTCAAATTCCTCATTTGAGGTCTTGCCTGCCGGGATATCTTTTGCGACGGGTACATCTCCTTCAGCAGCTTTAACTTTTATTCTTTCAGGTTTGGCAGCTGGTTCTGAATGATCATCATCTCCAGCCTGGTCTGCCCCGGCTTCAACTGTTTCAGCTACTACGGGTTCAGTAACCTCAGCTCCAGGTGTTAACTGTCCGGCTTCATCCCCGGGCAGTAAATCTTCTTCAAGAGCCTGCTCAATAAGCTTTTCCTTTGTTTCCCTGATCTTGAGCTTCTTAACTGGTTTAATGGCATCACTTTCAGTTACATCAGCCTCTTTTTTTGGTGTTTTTTTCTTGTTGTCTGTCATAATGCGTTAATAAAAATACTAATAATTAATAAGTTAGACATTATTTTGAAAAAATTGGTCTGCAAAGATAGGATAATTATTTAATAATTTTTATGAATTGCAGGCATTTTATTTATAAGGTCTTACAGCCTAAGCCACAGCCTGATTTTCAAATCTCGCCCGATCTATTATCTTTGCATCTGGTTACACTACTGAAGATATAATCAAGACAAATGAGAATTGCTGTTGTTGGAACTGGATATGTCGGGCTGGTTACCGGAACATGTTTTGCAGAAAGCGGAGTTACAGTTACATGTATCGATAATGATAAAGAAAAGATACGTTTGCTCAGCTCAGGAGCCTTACCGATTTATGAACCGGGTCTCGATACGATGATCACAAGGAACACCGGGAAAAACAGGTTGTTCTTTTCATCCTCTGTAAGTGAGGGTATCCAGGGAGCAGAAGTGATTTTCATTGCCGTCGGAACACCTCCGGGAGAGGATGGGAGCGCCGACCTGAAGCATGTTCTTGAAGTCGCCGATGAAATAGGTAATTCACTGGAGGGGTATTCTGTTATTGTTACAAAAAGCACTGTTCCTGTCGGTACTTCAGAGAAAATCAGAAAGAGAATTCAGACCAGACTTGATGAACGGAAAGTCAGTTTCAGCTTCGACATGGCATCAAATCCCGAATTCCTGAAGGAAGGTGCTGCTGTCGAGGATTTCCTCAAACCTGAAAGGATAGTTATCGGAATCGATAATCCTGAGACAGGCGAGGTCATGAAACGGCTTTATATGCCATTCGTTCTGAATAACCATCCTATATTGTTCATGGATATCCCTTCAGCGGAAATTACGAAATATGCCGCCAACGCCATGCTGGCTACACGAATAAGCTTTATAAACGAAATGGCCAACCTGTGCGACCTCCTTGGCGCCGATATAAATAATGTAAGAAAAGGTATTGGAAGCGATTCCAGGATAGGCAATAAATTCCTTTATCCGGGAACAGGATATGGTGGCTCCTGTTTCCCTAAGGATGTAAAAGCCATTATTAAAACTGCCGGGGAACTTGGCTATGAAATGAATGTTATAAAAGCAGTCGAAAAAGCTAATGACTTCCAGAAAAATATAATCTTCAATAAGATCAATAAACATTTTAACGGAAAACTCCGGGACCTTACAATCGGGATTTGGGGCTTATCATTCAAACCAAAAACTGACGATATCAGAGAATCCTCATCGATATATCTGATAAAGAAATTATTACAGGAAGGAACTGTTGTAAAAGCATATGATCCTGCAGCCATGACAGAAGCTGCCCGACAACTTGGAAACGCAATCTCCTTAAGTACTGATCCATATGATGCACTGAGAGATGCAGACGCGATGGTGCTTATGACGGAGTGGTCGGAATTTCATCATCCCGATTTCGGAAAGATGGCCGCGATAATGAAAGGAAAAGTGATTTTTGACGGAAGGAATATTTATGATCCGAAGGTAATTGCTGACATGGGATTCAGATACTATGGGATCGGGAGGAGGTAGTTGGTGGCTGGCGGCTGGCGGTTGGCAATAGGGCAGTTGGCAGGGGGATGGGGAGATGAGGAGAGGGGGAGATGAGAAATTGTGTGTAAATTTTGGGTTTAAAAAATAAATACTGATGAAAGGTATTATTCTGGCAGGTGGTTCAGGGACAAGGTTATATCCCATAACAACCGCCATATCGAAACAGTTACTGCCTGTGTATGACAAACCGATGATCTATTATCCACTCTCGGTACTGATGCTTGCAGGCATACGCGAAATACTTATAATTTCGACTCCCCGTGATCTGCCTTCTTTCAGGAACCTCCTTGGAGACGGAAGATCTGTAGGCCTTGAGTTCAGCTATATCGAACAACCTTCTCCTGACGGGCTGGCACAGGCTTTCATTCTGGGAGACAAGTTTATCGGAAGTGACACTGTCTGCATGATACTTGGAGATAACATATTTTACGGACACGGATTCGGAGACGTTCTGCTGAATACAGCAAAGCTTAATAACGGTGCCTGTGTTTTCGGATACTATGTCACTGATCCTGAACGTTACGGGGTGGTGGAGTTTGACAGTAAAGGGAAAGCTGTGACAATCGAAGAAAAGCCTGCAAATCCAAGATCAAATTATGCAGTCACCGGATTATATTTCTATGATAATTCAGTCGTAAGCAAGGCCAGATCACTCAAACCATCAGCCAGAGGAGAGCTGGAAATAACGGATCTGAACAGGATCTACCTCGAGGAAGGGACTCTTACAGTCAGATTAATGGGCCGTGGTATGGCATGGCTGGATACAGGAACATGTGAGAGCCTGTTGCAGGCCTCAAATTTCATTGCCACACTTGAACAGCGTCAGAGCCTCAAAGCTTCATGCATCGAGGAAATCGCTTATAAAAGAGGATTTATAAATAAAGATCAGCTTATTGCCCTCGCCGAACCAATAAAAAAGAGCCAGTACGGCAAATATCTGCTAAGGATTGCTTCGGAAGAAATAAGCGAATTCGACAGATTAAAATAAACACTTCAGCCTAAATGGAATTAATTAATACCGGATTCAAAGAACTATTAGTTATAAAACCTAAGGTTTATTCAGATCAGAGAGGATACTTCTTTGAGAGTTTCAACCAGGATACATACAGAAATGCAGGGATAAATTTCACCCCGGTACAGGACAATGAATCAAGATCTTCCCTGGGTGTCATCAGGGGGCTTCATTATCAGCTCAGGCCCCACGATCAAGCTAAACTGATAAGGGTCATTGAAGGAAAGATCTTTGATGTTGCCCTTGATCTACGGACAGACTCTCCCACTTATGGAAAGTGGTTTGGAATAGAGCTTGACTCCGAAAGCAAAACACAACTATTCATTCCGAGGGGTTTTGCCCATGGATTCTCCGTTCTGAGCAATGAAGCAATAATCCTTTATAAAACTGATAACCTGTATAACCGTGCTTCAGAAAGAGGCATTGCACTCGATGATCCCGCCCTTAATATCGACTGGCATACCGGGAATATCAAACCGATAGTAAGTGAAAAGGATACGAAAAATCCGCCCTTAAGGGAAGCTGAGAATAATTTTTAGTTTAATCCGGGTAGTCATGGCAATAATACTTATAACAGGAGCAAACGGACAGCTGGGTAATGAAATAAAACTTTTTTCAAAGATCTACTACGGATACGATTTTATATTTACTGATACCGACACACTTGATATTACCAATGCTGCAGAAACAAAAGACCTCATTAATAATACCGGTCCCGACTGGATAATAAACTGTGCAGCTTATAACCAGGTCGATAAAGCGGAAAGTGACACAGAAAATGCGAATCTCATCAACTGCACAGCGGTTCAAAACATAACCGAATCAATCAGAGGAACTGAATGCAGGTTTATACATTTTTCGACCGATTATGTCTTCAACGGAAGAGCATTCACCCCCTATGATGAATATTCGGTACCGGATCCACAGAGCCAGTATGGCAGGTCGAAGCTGGCAGGAGAAAAGGAAGCATTGTCGCATCATGCTTCAATGATCATACGCACATCATGGCTGTATTCATCCTTTGGGAACAATTTTGTCAAAACAATATTAAAAAAAGCAAAGGAAAAAGAGTCCCTGAATGTAGTTTTCGACCAGGTTGGAACACCAACATATGCTGCTGATCTTGCTGAAGCTGTAATTACAATTATTGCAGGAGTTATAAGAAATCAGATGGCATTCATCCCGGGGATCTACCATTATTCAAATGAAGGCGTTTGCAGCTGGTATGATTTTGCTGAAGCAATTGTTGAAGAAGCTGAAATCAGTTGCCGGATAATACCAATATTGTCAGCTCAATACCTTACAGCCGCTCAAAGACCAGCTTATTCGGTTCTCGATAAAAGCAAGATAAAAGAGAATTACGATCTTACTATTCCCCACTGGAGAAGCAGTCTTAAGAAATGTATTAAAATAGTTTTACACCGATAATACACTTACCCCCTCCCCTCCCGATAGCTATCGGGACTCCCCCAAAGGGGAGGAAGCAAAAATAATACCCGAAACGAATTAAACATTAAAACAAAGCAATACTTTAACCTATGTTACCACTTGAAGATATAAGGAAAAGAGCCATGACATGGCTGGGAAATGAATTCAATGAAGAAACCCGGAAAGAGGTCCGGGATATGCTCGAAAAAGATGAGAAGAAGCTTGTAGATGCTTTTTACCAGGATCTGGAATTCGGTACCGGCGGTCTCAGAGGTGTGATGGGTGCCGGCACCAACAGAATGAATATCTATACTATGGGGATGGCTACGCAGGGACTTTCAAATTACATAATCAAACAATGCGGGACCAAAGGCATCAGGGTTGCAATTGCACACGACTGCAGGAACAACAGCAGATATTTTGCGGAAAGAGCAGCAGATATTTTCTCGGCAAACGGCTTTGAGGTCTTCCTTGTTGAATCACTCAGGCCGACTCCATTGCTTTCTTTTGCAATCAGATATCATAAATGCCATAGCGGGATAGTGATCACCGCTTCTCATAACCCGCCCGAGTATAACGGATATAAAGCTTACTGGAACGACGGAGGACAGGTTGTTGCTCCTCATGACAAGGGGATAATCGAGGAAGTAAGGAAAATAAAATCCGTAAAAGAAATAAAATCCGGAGGAAAACAAGAGAATATCAGGATCATTGGTAGCGAAACTGATAATGCATTCCTTCAGGAAGTGCTGAAAATGAGCCTCAATCCCGGTATCATCAGACAATACAGCGACATTGGGATAGTTTTCACTCCTATCCATGGTTCAGGAGGAACACTTGTTCCGCCGGCACTTAAATTATTCGGATTTACTAACATCATAAGCGTTCCTGAGCAGGACATTCCTGACGGGAATTTTCCTACAGTAAAATCACCTAATCCGGAAGAACCTGATGCAATGAAACTTGCAATAAGGAAAGCGGTTGATACCAGCGCCGAACTGGTACTGGCCACCGATCCTGATGCTGACAGACTTGGAATTGCATGCAAGAACAAGAAGGGAGAATTCGTACTACTCAACGGGAATCAGACAGGTGCACTTCTGATATATTATATCCTTTCCCAATTCAGGGAAAAGAATAAATATAAAGGTAATGAATACATTATCAAGACAATAGTGACAACCGACCTGATGGACCGGATAGCTGAGAAGAACAGGGTTGAATGTTTCAATGTACTGACCGGATTCAAGTTTTTTGCCGAGCTGATCAGGGATCTTGAGGGTAAAAAGAAATATATCGGAGGAGGAGAAGAAAGCTATGGATTTCTTCCTGGTGATTATGTAAGGGATAAGGATGCAGTTGCATCATGTGCACTTGTTGCAGAAATTGCCGCATGGGCAAAAAGCAGGGGAAAAACGCTTTATGAACTCCTTATTGATATTTACCTCGAATATGGACTGTTCAGGGAAAAACTTGTAAATATTGTAAGAAAAGGGAAAGAAGGTGCCGATGAAATAAAAGCAATGATGGTAAGCTACAGGAATAATCCTCCCCTTGCAATCAATAACAGCAAAGTCGTTAAGATCGATGACTACGAAACACTTGTCTCGACCGACTGCCTTACAGGGAAAAAAACCGGAATTAATCTCCTGAAATCAGATGTACTCCAGTTCTTCCTCGAAGACGGGAGCAAGATCTCCGTCCGGCCTTCCGGAACCGAACCGAAAATCAAATTCTATTTCAGTGTAAATACCAGGCTCGAATCTGCCGACAAATTTGAAGAAACAAATAAGTTACTTGACGAGCGGATCGAAGGTATAATCAAAGATATGAAACTAACCTAAGCCTTTAGAAAAATACGTATTAAAATACGTATTAAAAAACGTATTTTAATACGTAGATATTAACAATATGAAATTTTAAGCACAGAGTCCGGGGAGTAGCATACGATCAGGTTAATGTGAATCCGGTATAACTCCGTGTACTCCGTGGTTAAACAAGGAATATTCAAATTAAATTCATTATGAAATCATACCGCAAAGAACTCTGGTTTGAGACACCAGCAAGAAGGGCATTCATAAACATTACCGGCCAGGTTGAAAAATGTCTGAATGAATCGGGTATTCAGGAAGGCTTGATATTAGTGAATGCGATGCACATTACCAGCTCCGTATTCATCAATGACGATGAATCGGGATTACATCACGATTTTGAAGTATGGCTGGAAAAGCTGGCTCCCGAAAAACCCTACAGCCAGTATAGACATAACGGATTCGAAGACAATGCCGATGCCCACATTAAACGTACCATTATGGGTCGCGAAACTGTCGTGGCGGTAACCAACGGCCAAATGGATTTCGGTCCATGGGAACAGATATTCTACGGCGAATTCGACGGTAAAAGAAGAAAAAGAGTACTGGTAAAAATTATCGGGGAATAATAAACACCCCTGTATCAGCTATTCTTCGTCTCCTCTCCTCCGAGATTTCTCAAGCTGAATTGTCATGTCCATTTTATATGGAACCGAGAATTTAGTACCAAGATAGTAAGGCTTATAACCTAACCGTGAAAATTCAATGATCAAATTCTCCCTTACATCTTCGATCTTATAAAATCCTTTCCTGTTGGAGACTGTTTTAACCGGATTATCAGTTGAACTTATCCTCACACCTGATAAAGGCCTGCCGTTCGGTTTTAAAACTTTTCCTTTCACCTGAAAGAAATCCCTTGTTGTTATCCCGATGGTTTTTAATTGCTTCCTTTTCAGACTATCAATATTATCATAAGTCCATACTGAACCGTTTATGACCACAAGGGAGTTAGTTGGTCGAAATTCATTATCAATAAAATTGACTTCCCTGATCTCAGGCATGATCCTTTGTACTTTATGAGGCTGATCTTTTATACACCTTACTGAAAAACCGGTCCTTTTACTCGGAACAGCAGGCTCCACACGGGTTCTATATGAATTGATTGTCCAGCCAAATCCTACATATTCATTCTCTTCTGAAGAAGTCCACCAGCAGGCGATTTCACCCTGACCTCTGAATTCTCCTGTAAACCTTCGCAATCCGCCCGGCAGTGCACTGAAGCCAGTTTCGTTACTTGCTTTCTGATCAGCTATTCTCCAGAATGCAGTTCCGGTTGATTTCAGTCTGGGTGCGGTTGTTGTATCAAATAACCTGATTGATTCCACCAGCTCTTCTTTTCCGGGAACATGCCACCCTGTGGGACACAGTTTACCGGTATTAACAGAATACCAGTTGTATAATGCTCCATATTCCTTTGTCTTACCTGACTCATCATTATTATACCAGCAATATCCCGCTTCATATTTCTGCCAGAACTCATCAGACCGGATATAGGGAATGCTGTTGCCATCATTGTACCTGGTGGTCCTTAAGTTTTCTGCCATCCAAAGATGGTTGCCCAATATAACGGTTCTGTAAATATTACCGTCGATATCTTTTACTGTTTCCGTTTGCATGGCGCTGAATATTCCGGATTCTTCTGATGTTTCAGCTGGTTCGGTCAGCGAATTCTTAAAACTCATAAAAAGTGAAAATATAACGAGCAGACAGATGGCTAATGTGATTCTGACACCATACCTGATATTTCCCGATTTTGGCTTCACCATCATCAGCAGCCTTTGTTTTGTCGATGAATGGAAAGAACCGCTTGTAAGAGACATGTTATTCCGACCGGTAATTATATTCAAAAGCTTGTTCATATAATTGTTCAGGTCAGATTTCCCATTAATGACTCTGTTGTCAGCGAGATATTCGTGGTTCAACCTTATTGCCCTGTCGTACAGGATCAAAACTGGATTGAACCAGTAAAATATCTTTACCAGCTCAATTATCAATATGTCAACTGTATGAAATTGTTTTATATGCTCCAGCTCGTGATCCAGCAAATCATTGTCAATTTTCCCGTTCAGATAATCATCCCTGTTCAGATAGATATTACTGAAAAAGCAACAGGGCGATACTTTTTCTGATGTTAAAACCAGTTTGAATCCGTCAATATATCTTTTATCGCATGAACTGGCACTCTTTTTTAAAAGAATTATATTTCTCAGAAAACGTACGAGGAATAACATCAGTCCTGTAAAGTAAAGTATAATCAGAATTGCGGCAATATTGAACTGTGTTTCTTCGTCTGAGGCAAATTGACCTTGTATTCCGGAAGATATCTGAATAATATTATCCGTTACAGCTGTTTCATTAATCAGATATTCAAATGAAGGTATCTGATGATCAGGTATCGGTAGTGTCTGAAGGTTGACAGGAACAGAAATGAATGGTACAATGAGGGAGAATATGACAGATGATATCAGAAAGAACCTGTTGAAAACAAATATCTTCTCTCTTCTCAAAAGGAACCAGTAAAGTCCGAACAGTATTATCAGACTAAGACTTGATTTGATAACATAAGTGATCATTTTTTTAACCTTTTTGAAGCTATTTTTTTGTTGACTAAATCCCTGAGCTCCTTTAATTCTTCCTGGCTCATTTCAGTCTCATTTGCAAAAAACGAAGCAAACTGAGCTTTTGAATCATTAAAGAAATCTTTTATCAGTCCGTTAAAATGATCGGAAAAATAGTCTGTTTTCCTTACCAGAGCGAAGTATTCCCTGGAGTTACCACACTGCCTGTAACTGACAAATCCCTTGTCAATCATACGCTTCAACAGGGTAATAACTGTTGTGGGAGCAGGTTTCGGCTCCGGAAATTCATTAAGCAGGTCGCGGATAAAAGCTTTCTCCAGTTTCCAGAGCAGCTTCATTATCTGTTCTTCAGCATTTGTAAGATACATTATACTCTACAATTTTATAATCAATCTCTACAAATGTAGTCATAAATTTATGATAAACCAAATTTTCCGGTAAAATTTTAATTAAAATATTCTATGTCCCATTGCAAATGCATCAATATACAATTGTGCCGTTGTGCCGTTGTGCCGTTGAGCCTTTGTGCCATAGCGCCTTCGAGGCAAAAGCCCCCTTTGCGGAGTGGATTCAATGATCTTAACTTTTAGAATCCTAAAGACTTGGTGTCTCTGTTGCATATCCCTGCATTCCGATATTTACCTGATATTACTTCTTCAAACCGTCCTGCAAATTCAATTAACCCATCCGTAAATTACACTATATTAATTCTTAAAAAATTTTATAAATTTCATTAGTCAAGACACAGGTTTTCAATTAAAAAATCACTATGAAGGCAAAAATTTTATCCCTGTCAGTTTTTCTTGGTTTAATTATCAGTGCGATACCCGGTCACAGGCAGGATGTAAAAGGTGTGGTTCGCGATTCGAGAGGGCACGCTGCCGCCACATCTGACACTACCGGTAATTACAAAGATGTAAAGCATACGATAGAGCAATCCATAGGATGGGCTATTGAAAAAGATTTTGATGCGATGTACAGGTTGTGGGCAGAAGATTTGTTTCATTTCTGGCTCTTTTCCGACAGTAAGGTAATCGGGCTTGAGAACTTTAAAAAATATTCTGAGGTCTGGAAAGATCCCGGTTTCCGCGGGACACGCTTCGAATTCAGGGATTTGCGTATTGTCTTCTCCCAATCAGGCAATGTAGCCTGGTACTCATGTTATCTTGATGATTGCAGCTCATATAAGGGAAAGGAAACCTGTCTTAAGAACGTTTTTCAGACGGGAGTCCTGGAAAAGAGAGATGGTATTTGGGTCCATGTACTTATGCATGGCTCATACCCCATCGATAAGATCCCTGAAAATTATGTCAGGAGATACTATTCAGATCTGTTTGAAAGTTGAAAACAAAATTAGCTATTTCATGAAAAACCTACTTTTTCTTACTGCAATTAACTTACTATTTATCAATGCATTTTCACAAAGTGCACTGAATCCGGAACAGAAAATCCCGCCTGGATGCTCTGTAATTACAATATCAAAGGGTGACAGAGTGTTTTTCGGCGGAAATGATGACTTTGTCAATCCCGATTCCTGGTACTTCGTGGAACAGGGTAATTCTTCAAATTATGGAGTGATCTGGATCGGAAAACCCGATAACCCTCAGCAGGGTGTTAATGAAAAGGGTCTTGCATATGATGCAAACGGACTACCAGGATTTGATGTCAATCCCCATACTGAAAGAATACCCGTCAAAGGTGAATATTATCATAATTACGTCATGCAGATAATGCATGAGTGCTCAACAGTCAGGGAAGTAATCAAATGGGTAAATATGCACCAGCGATTTCCATATATGCACGATCAGATGCATTTTGCTGATAAAACAGGTGATGCAGTAATAATAAGCGCCGGGGAAGACGGTGAAATGGTATTTACCAGAAAAAAATCCGGTGATGGATTTCTTGTCTCCACGAATTTCAATGTGGCGAATCCTTCAAATGGTTTCGGTTATCCCTGCTGGCTTCTGTCGGTAAAAAGAATTTTTTCAGATTCTTATTTCGACGTCTTCCCCAGGTTATGGTGACCACATTTCTTGGGTTAGCCGGGATCTTTCCGGTTACCATGCCGCTGGTTAACAAGAGCCTTATGATGTCACAGATAATCCCTTTATCACCCTGGATTGTAATGACCTGGTGGGCAATAACCGTACTGGGTTCACTGGCTGGCGGATTACTTGTTTTCTTATATGAGAGCTGGGCAGTAAGGAGAGGTTATCAGGCATGGAATATCTTTGCCGGAAATGAAGGAGAAGTGACCACTCCGGGATGGAGCAAAGTCTGGTGGTGGCTGATCATAAGTGTTTTGATCCTCTTTGCGGGTCTTGTTATTGGTGTAAAGCTGCTGAAAAAAAAGTCCCTTCAGAACCTTCCGAAGCCAGGTTGAACAGTCAGCATCAGCCTGAAAAGCTGATGGATGCAGTTGGTCTTAAAGAAGGCATGACCATTGCCGATATTGGTGCCGGAAGAGGAAGAATGACTGTCTTTTTCTCTCTTAAAGTAGGTAAAGGAGGCAGAGTGTATGCCAACGATATTGATAAGAACGCTCTTGCATATCTTGAGAACAGGTGCAAGAGCAATAACATGACCAATGTAAAAACCTTCCCGGGAAGAGTTGATAATCCGATGCTCCCCACAGAAGAAGTTGATATTGCATTTATGATAAGCACCTATCATCATCTCGAGAAGCCGGTAGAGATGATGAGAAACACCATCCCTTCTCTCAGGAAATATGGTATTCTTGTAATTGTTGAACGTGATCCGGTAAAAACCGGTCAGACAGGAAGGGAGAGCACATCGAGGGAGAAGCTTACCCAGCAGGCAGCTGAGGAAGGATTAGAAATAATTGAAGTAAATACAGAACTTCTTGAAAGAGATAATATTTATTTTTTAAAACCAAAATAACCGCGGATGATTTTCAGACGCATGGAAGTGGAAAGACAGGTATGGGTATTAATGGTGGCAATTATTTTACAAATGAAAAAATTTCCCCCTTTGATATAGTTGAAGATTTTATTGTACCATCATTGCTGAATTAATTCAAACATTAAATAAAACCGGATCATAATGGAAACAAAAAGCGAAATGACACGACAGGAGAAATCTGATCTTGTCAGAAAGCTTGCTGGTAAGGCTTTCATTAGTGCCGTTGTTTATAATTGTGTTCACAATCCCGCCTTCCGGAACATTTAACTACTGGGAAGTATATCTCTACTTTAGCATCCTTGTCATACCTATGTTATTTGTATTTGTTTATTTTATGAAAAGGGATCCAAGATTCCTTGAAAGGCGATCTAAAGGCACCGAGAAGGTTAAGGAACAAAAAATCATACAATTGATAAATCTTCCTGTGTTTATTGCAGCTTTTATAATACCCGGACTCGACAAACGCTTTGGATGGTCAGAAATTCCTGCTGAGATAATAATTACCACAGATGCTGTCATATTAGCAGGGTATATTATCATCTTCCTGGTTTTCAGGGAAAACAGCTATGCCTCCGGGATAGTTGAAATTGACACCGGGCAGAAAGTGATTTCGACCGGACCATATAGTATCGTACGCCATCCTATGTATATCGGAGTACTCATTATGTACCTTCCGACTCCCGTTGCCCTGGGTTCATACTGGGGATTGATCCCGATGGCTTTGCTTCCAGTTGCAATGTTGCTCAGAATTCTCAACGAGGAGAAGGTACTCAGGGAAAATCTGGTTGGGTATGATTAATATTGTAAGAGAACAAAATACCGTTTAATCCCTTATGTCTGGTGAACAGTTTGAATTTATAGAATTCCGGTCACCGGTAGCCGGACGCCTAAAACCGGTCGCCGCTATTAAACCACTTATCATTGAAATTCACCAGGTAAACCCGGTCTGTTGAGCGGGTCAGAGCAGTATAGAACCACCTGAGATAATCGAGAGTTATCTCATTCCTGTTGAACATTCCCTGGTCGATGAAAACCCTTTCCCATTGACCGCCCTGGGCTTTATGACACGTAACTGCATAAGCGAACTTTATCTGAAGGGCATTGAAATATTTATCTTCCCTCACTGCCTGGTACTGCTTTTTCCGGGTTTTTATATGAATATAATCTTGCAGTACAAGATGAAAAAGTTCACTGTTCTTTTCAGGCGGTAGAGATGGTGTATCAAGATGAAGAACATCGAGCATCACTTTTGCTTCAACCTCAAAATTATAATCGGGAAACAGCAAAGTCATTTCTGCATACCTGAGTCCGTACCTTTCCTCATATTTCCTGATCCTCTTCACCTCTGCAAGATCGCCGTTTGCAATAAATCCCGGTCCTTCCCCATCTTCTTCAAGGATGTTGTAGTTATTCTTTACAACCATAATAATATCACCCGGACATATCTCTTCTTCCCTGAAAAAGATCCGGTTCCGTATTCCCTGATTATATCGGTTTGCCTGTTTGTTAGAATTGACAACAATTATTGTACCCTCCAGCCCGCATGCACCATAAGAGTCTGCAAGCTCCTCAATAAGCTCTGCTCCGCTTATTCTGACAACATCTTTATAATTCCTGCAATCAATTTTCGGATGGACCAGCTCATTTGAAGCGATCTGCAGCCTTACAGCAGTCGCATTCATGAGCACTCCGGATGATTCACTCTGCCTTACAACCTGCCTGAGTTCAGATCTTATAAGCCCGAACCCGAATCCGGCCAGCTCACCGGTATCCAGAGCAGGACTGAGATTTGATCCTACAGGAGGAAGCTGGGCGCTGTCACCCACAAGAATGAGTTTACAGTCAGTACCGGTATAAACAAATTCAACAAGATCTTCAAGAAGCTTCCCGCTACCGAAAATTGAGTTTTCCGTTCCGGTATTTGAGATCATCGACGATTCATCGACAATGAAATATATGTCTCTGCCAATATTTCTGTCAAGAACAAAACTACCCATTCCGTCTTTGGAAGATTTCTGCCGGTAGATCTTCTTATGGATTGTAAATGCCTGTTTCCCTATATAAGATGCAAGGACTTTTGCAGCTCTGCCCGTAGGTGCAAGCAGAACGGATTTCATCCTCAGCAGATCGAGGGTTTTGACCACAGCGCTTATAACACTTGTTTTTCCGGTACCGGCGTACCCTGTCAGGAGAAAGATAACATCATTCTTATCCTCACAAATATATGTGGCTATCTTTTTAAGCGCTTCCGACTGATCATCAGTAGGAATATTTCCAAGGTTCTTGCAGAGGTTATTATATATTATAGTCTCACGCATTATTATTTATAGTTCCACTTACCGTAGCAGGATATTTTTCCTATTTTTGTCCGTAAACTTAACCATTCTGAGTAATAGAATAAAATAAAATCTCTGTGTCACCTCTGTGAACCTCTGCGAAAGTTCTTAAAGAAAAGTTAAACAGAGTTTCACAGAGTCCCGATAGTTATCGGGAGCACCAGAGTTCCACAGAGGTAATAATCGGAAAAGCGTGCCATGCCGTTTCTTGAGCTGATTGACGAAACATTCGATAAAAACTCATCCGAAAACTACGAATTGTCGTTGCAGATGAGCCCTTACGGATTTTCTTATTGTATTCTTGATACCATAAGGAATAAATATATCCTCCTGCGCGGAACTGATCCGAATGACCCTAAACTGCTGACACCGGAAAAGGTTGCAGAAATTATAATTGCTGATGATTTTCTGTCAGGAAAATTCAAGAAAGTCAACCTGATATTTCCATCATCAGAGGCCACCCTGGTTCCTTCCCCCCTGTTTGATCCTGAAAAGAAAGAAGAATTCTTCACATTAAATCTTTTAAAGGAAGAAAGTGATATTATCCTTTACAACAAGGTACAGGAGCCTGACGCGTATATTCTATTTTCAGTTAAAAAACAGTTCTCAGAACTGGCATCAAAACTATTTCCCGGATCAAATTTGTATCACCACACGGTGGCACTTCTTCAACAGGTATCACATTTCAGCCGGAATGAATTCGGATTATATGTCCACGTCCACATTGAGAAAGCATATTTCAACCTCTTGATCCTTGATCACGGGACACTCAGGTTCTTTAATACATTCAATTACAAAAACATAACCGACATTCTATATTATGTTCTTAACATTTATAAGAACATGGGCATCAGCAGGGAGGAAACGATCAATTTCAGCGGTCACGTTCATTTACATGAAGATCTGCAGACTAAATTTTCACGTTACGTTAAAAATATAAAATTCACTCTTCCTGAAGGAAATTTTTCATTCAGTTATGTTTTCAGCGAGACAGAACTTCACAGGAGCTTTAATCTTTTCAGCATAGCAAATTGCGGATAATCGGAGGTAAATATAAGGGCAGAAGGATTGATCCTCCGCCGGGATTAAAAGCCAGGCCTACCACCGATTTCGCCCGTGAGAGCCTCTTTAATATTCTTGAAAACAGGATAAATTTTGAAGAGTCGAGGGTATTGGATCTCTTCGCTGGTACAGGAAGTATAAGCTTTGAGTTTTCCTCACGCGGAGCAAAAGAGATCCACCTTGTTGAACAGAATCCAAAACATATTTCAGGGATAAAAAGAATAATAAGGGATTCAGGATTTGAGAATATAAGGGCAATACATATTGATGTCAGGACATATCTTAAGATCTGTAAGGTGAAGTATGACATTGTCTTTGCCGATCCGCCATATGACCTGCCGTGGCTTGAAGAGATCCCTGACCTGGTCAGCCTATCAGGGATAATTGAAAAGGATGGTTTTCTGATCCTCGAACACCCAAGGAAAATTGAATTCAGCGGACATAATCTATTCTTTGAACACAGGAATTACGGAGGAGTCAATTTCAGCTTTTTCAGGCTTCAGGAAATTTAAGCGTACATATCGTCGATACCGGTTTCTGCAAGTTCAGTGATCAGTTCGCTCAGTTTTTGTGTCACAGCTCTGAAAAACCTCTCACCTTTGTCCATTGTCGCCTTTCCCGGATAACCGATACCGGTATCAGCTGTGACTTTTGACCATTTTCTTTCAGACCATGCCCATTTTTGGTTGAGTGCACTGGCACGGAATTTCCTGGCATTTCCCTTTCCTGCCTGATCAAGTGGCAATACAAGCCCGGGTGCAAGATAGAGCATCAGGCTGGTCTCCATCTCATCGGCATGCCCTCCCCCTTCTTCAAAAAAATCATCCTGATTGACTGCCTGAAACCAGTTACATGTTGCAATAAACATTTCAGGGAAGCTGACACCCAGTTCTCTTATAATCTGTCTGAAATCGTTGCCACCATGTCCGTTTACAATAAGCAGCTTATGAATCTTATGTCTGTTAAGAACATCTGATATATCTTTCAGAATTGCAAATTGTGTCGATGGATTCATGTTAATATTTACACGGATATCAAGCTGACCGGTATTAACTCCATATGGTATCCCGGGCAGAACAAGTATGCGGGCACCATTTTCGTATGATATCCGGGCAGCTTCATTTACAATTTTCTCTGTTTCAATATTATCGGTGCTATATGGAAGATGATAATTATGAGCTTCCGTTGCCCCCCAGGGCAATATTGCCATATCAATTGTTGCGTCTCCAAGTGTTTTCCAGTTGGTTTCAGCTAAGATGTATGGATTCATGGTGTTTTACTTACAAAGATATGTTAATATTCTGAAATTTTCCGCGTGCGGCTTCCGGCTTCCGGCGTGCGGCTACCGGTGTGCGGCGTCCGGCGGGCAGCACTTACCGATTACCGATTACCGAATACCGAATACCGATTACCGAATACCGGATGCCAGATGCCGGATGCCGGACGCCGGATGCCGGATGCCGGAAGCCGGGTGCCGGAAGCCGGAAGCCGGAAGCCGGAAGCCGAATCATAAATTATTGCTGGTTATAACCGGATAAGGCCTGTTATAACCTTTCACTGCATGCCATATTATCCTGTTGAATGTATCCTCGTCAATACGGTCAACGTCATCGAGATCCTGTTCAAGTGATTTTTGAGCCCAGAAAAGCTGGTCGCCCGAAAGAGATGTAAGTGCCGGATTGATCTGATCAAGTGGTATATTATTTTTCACTGCTTTATATGGCGTGAAATCTGGTTTTGATGTAAAACAATCCGTCATTGCTTCGGCTGTCATATCAAGTTGATTCATAGGAGGAAGGCCGAGGATGTTCTCAATTGTCCGTACCATATTTATCTGCGAATAATATGTTGAAACAACTTCTCCCCTTTTTGTATAGGGACTGATTACCATTCCCACAGTTCTGTGGCCGTCGACATGATCCAGTCCTGCCTGAGGATCATCTTCAGTTACAAGGATACAAGTCTCTTTCCAGAATTTACTGTTTGAAATTGCTTCAACGATCTGTCCGAGAGCCAGGTCATTGTCGGCAACAGCTGCCTGGGGTGTCGGCATACCGGGACGGGTTCCTGATGTATGGTCGTTTGGCAGAAGCATAATTATAAAATCCGGGAAATTGTTGTTTTTCTCATATTCTTTCAGCTCTTTTATGAATTCAGCTGCCCGGTAAACGTCGGGAACCTTGTTCGGAAAACCAACATATGAGGGACAAAGGTAGGGTGTCAGCTGTTCAAGATTGGCTTTAGCTGATATTTTAATACTATTGGTCCCTTCCATGAAGTCACGATAAATATCAGCAAATGTTGCTGATGAGGGTTCAATCACTGCATTTACAAATTCTCCGTAATTCCTGAAAGTAAGTCCATGCCGGAGTACATTATCCCAGATAAATCCCGAGCTGGCATAAGCAAGAGCATCGTCCCCGTCATAGGGATAGCTGCGGGTAAAGCCTCCGAAAGATTTTTCGAGATAATCCGTTACATAAGCTTCATCGGTCCATTGGTGGCCATCAGCGCTTAAAACCCCGCTGCAGTAAAAATTGTCGAGCAGGACAAATGTTTCAGCAAGCAGATGATGATTAGGTGTGATTTCCCTTCCGAATTCAACCAGGCTGGTATCGCTGTCACCCTGGGGCATATCCCCGAAAACCTGATCATAAGTCCGGTTTTCCTTTATTATATAAACAACATGTTTAAAGAATGAGGTCTGATCGGTAAATTCCGGAACCGGAACCTTTTTCCTGGATTTTTCAGCAGGATAAAGTTCTTTAAGCATCTCAGCATATGAGTTATTGAAATGTACCGTTTCAGTCATTTTTTTCAGTTGCCGTTCGCCGGGAACATTTATTACAGATACTGACCCCATGTGATCGTGGGAATTAAAGCCTTTTCTGTCGGTCCTCTGATTACGCGATCCTATGCCTTTTACATTTGCTACAAATAAAATATTGCCAGCTTTATTAAGTACAACTGATCCCGGATACCATCCCACCGGTATTGCACCGGCTATCTCAGCCTTACCCTTTCCCTCAACCTCAGCCTTACCCTTAACCTCTCTTCCTGTCCTTATGACACAAATTGAATTTTCGGTCCCGTTTGCCACAAAAAGATGTTTGCCGTCGGGCGAAATTGTAAGGTCGCCGGGGCCGCTACCGAACGGAATATTTTCAAGCATATGAACCGAGATCGTTTCAACAACAGTGTCGTCTACAGTATTGATCACAGATATCTGGTCGCTGTTGGCACATGCCACATAGAGTAGCCTTTTGTCAGGGCTTAGCACTATACCTGAAGGATGGAGACCCACTTCAATTACTTTCACTTCCAACTTCCTCTCCGGATCAACCACGGATATTGATCCGTTATTTGCTATTCCTGTCTTTGGATCAACCAGAACATTGC
Organism: Bacteroidota bacterium; assembly: GCA_029564935.1. Classification (GTDB taxonomy): domain Bacteria; phylum Bacteroidota; class Bacteroidia; order Bacteroidales; family VadinHA17; genus LD21. The sequence goes on along the minus strand of JAKQPD010000124.1, from coordinate 4,312 downwards.
TGCCGGATGTATTATAAACCGCTTCTCCTTCCTTTGGCTGCCGGCCACCCCAGTTGCTTACGTATAATTTTGACTGAGAGTGTACAATAACATCAAAAGGAGCCACTCCGACGGGGACCTCAGCGACAGATCCCGATGGAAGGGAGACTATACCAAGGGAATTGTTACGGCTGAGAGTAACGTAAATTTTATCACCTTTATCATTCAGCGCAACGCCTCCCGGAGCAGGGTAACCTCCTGTTGCCGGACCCGGAAGGATTACCGGATCCTTCCATTCCATAAAGTTATTACCCCCTATTGATGCGATACATATCCTGTCCTGGGAGTCGGTGGTATAAACAGTCCTGCCGTCGGGAGAAAGACATATTCCTGTAAAGGATGCACCATTTTTTTCATACGGAAGTGACTGTAAAATGGTTCTGTCGCTTAATCTGATAAGATCCAGGTCAGAGCGGTTCTTAACAAGAAGGAATCTCTCATCGGCAGTCAGAATGAGGTCAACTGGCCGGCCGGGAAGAAGAACCTGGAATCCTGCCGGTTTCAAAAGCTGGTTGGAAGGAACAAGTATGCTCCCGTCAGGCTGTGGCCCTACTTTACGTAAATCACTTACCTTTTCATCATTTGTCCTGCATCCGGACATCAGGGAAAGAATCACTAAAGCAGAGAAGATCAGGTTGGAATGTGTTTTCATTTTGAAGGTTTGGTTTACAATGGGTTTATGTTTCAGGGTTTCAGGGTTTCCCACCTGCGCTAAAGCTTCGGTGGGCGATGCAGGGTTTCAATATCCCGGATACCGGTAACCGGACGCCGCTTGCCGGATGCCGCTTGCCGTCTCATCTCAACGAAGCCCTCTTTTTGTTCCACCGTTCCCTCAGCCTGAAGGAATCGAATCCCAGATAATTTCCCGATGAATTATCGTTTTTACCGACAGACTCAAAACGTATCGTATGCTTTCCTTTTTTAAGATTTGTGCTTCCAAGATAGTAATCTTTTACCAGCAGGTCTTTTGAATACAGGTCAAGGATTTTAATGTTTTCTGCCGGAGCATTGAAATCCATATCGATAGTCATCGGAACATTGGGTATGGCCACACCGTCTATGAAAATCCTGTAAATACCGTAATCGTAAGAATGTGTCATTCGTATCACCAGTCCGCGTGCTTCCTCCTTTTCAACATAAAAATCCGTTTCCAGCCAGGCTTTGATCTCTGATGGCATAAACAATATCTGACCATTCCCTGTCCAGTCATATCCGCTTTGCAGTTCAGTTTTTCCCGGTGAATGGCGCAGATTCTTCATCAGGTCTTTACCTTCATAGATAATGTCTATCTCCGGCAAGACACGTTCCTGATATGGCGGAAGGGTTGTGAACCGTTTCGGTTGCCCTGACTGGTACCAGAATGCCACTGTTGCCATATCATCTTCACGTTCCACATGTCCGTCAACCTTTCCGGTCTCCGTCTCGTCAGCAGACATCCATCCTGTATGTTCGATAGTGAATTTAAGCGATTTGCTGAACCGGACCGGATCATTAATATGCCATCTGTAGAGGGTAAACCTGACACCAAGATCCTCTTCCGAATCCATGCTTTTATAGGGACAACCGAAATACGGTGTCATATTCTGATTGAATCCCCAGGCGCAAAGGAAATAATCCTCGGTACCTGTTCCCCATATTGATGGCTCATCCTCGCCATCGATATAGAATTTGGCCGGCCCTTCAATGTTTGCCAGGTCAAAAGTCTCACCGGGCTTTATATACTGCAACCTGTCGGCATTGCTGAAGGCAGGAGCATGTGATGTAACTGCTGCTGACCGCCCCGGAGAAAGGGCAGCCAGACCTAAATCCGGGTTCTCCCGCTTACCCGAACATGATGCAATTAAGATGTACACTACACTAACTGCTGAAAAATAAACACTTAACCTGGTTCTCATGGTAGTAACTTAATTATTCAGAAAGGGAACTGGAAAGTATCAAATAAATATCATTCTGACAAGCTGCAGTCAAAATTAATTTCTAAGACTTGTGGGATTTGTTTCTGACCGGCATATTTTATAAATTTAGACTAAAATTTAACATCTGTTCCTATAAATGTCTAAAAGAACATGAAAAAACATTTACTTATTCTTTGTCTGGCATGTATCGGTATTTCTGCGGCCAATGCACAGGTCCTCGGTCTTAAGGGAGGATTATCATTTGCCAAAGGAAGATACGTTTTATATGAAGTTGAATCATCCACCGGCAGCCTGTTTGGTGTGAATACCGGTATTGTGGGTGAGGTTCCTCTGTCAGATGCACTCTCACTCGGATCGGGTATCTGTCTGATTAAAAAAGGAACAAAAAGTGATGTTTATAAAATTCCTGTCAGATATCTTGAATTTCCTATAAATTTCATTTACAGGGCTGATTTCGTCAGCTGGAAGTTATTTGCCCAGGCCGGACCGTATGTGGGTGTGGGAATTTCAGCCAAAAAGAAGAGCAATGTTACTGATAAAATCAAGTTCGGCCCGGAAGCCAGCGAATATAAAAGGATGGATGTGGGTATTAATATCGGATGTGGATTTGAGATCAATACCCTCCAGATCGGTGTAAACTATGGTTACGGACTTATTAATATTTCGCATGCTTACCGGGAGGTAATAAGGAACAGGGTATTCAGCGTCTCTGCCGTATACTATATTGAAGATCTGGGAGATTTCTTCAGCAGCATCGGAGAGTTGTTCTGATTCTGATCATCACCTTAGTCAATTGCGGGTAAGATTAACGATCCTTCAAAAATTGCTATTTTTGGACAGTTTTTGCAAAAATAAATTTACCCGTAAAACAGATAACAACAATTATGAAAACCAGGATTCCCGGGATAGAGAATCTCAAGTTCAGTGACAACTCAGACAGTTTTTTGCTTATTGCAGGTCCGTGTGTAGTGGAATCAGAAGAGCTGGTACTGACTGTTGCAGATCGTTTGACCGGATTATCTGACAAATACCGCATTCCGCTAATCTTCAAATCTTCATACCGTAAAGCCAACCGCTCAAGAGGAGATTCATTTACCGGTATCGGCGACATCAAAGCCCTGGAAATACTGTCGGAGATCAGCAGGAAATATTCTGTTCCCATAATAACTGATATTCATAATCCCGAGGAAGCAGGAATGGCAGCAAAATATGTTGATGTACTACAGATACCGGCTTTCCTTTGCCGCCAGACAGACCTCCTCGAAGCCGCAGCAGCAACCGGGAAATGGATAAATATAAAGAAAGGTCAATTCCTGTCGGGAGCGTCGATGCAGTTTGCAGTAAAGAAAGTTATTGATTCAGGAAACCGGAATGTAATGCTCACCGAAAGAGGCACTACATTCGGGTATCAGGATCTAATAGTTGATTTCCGTAATATACCTGAAATGAAGAAGAATGAGGTGCCGGTAATTGTTGATATAACTCATTCACTGCAGAAGCCAAATCAGTCCTCAGGTGTAAGCGGAGGTGATCCGGCAATGATAGAAGTATTAGGCCGTGCAGCAATTGCAGCCGGAGCTGATGGTATATTCATTGAAACACATCCTGATCCGGCAACCGCAAAATCGGACGGAGAAAACATGTTAAAACTCGACAGGATGGAAGATCTTCTTGTTCAGCTTATCAAAATCAAAAATGCAGTTAACACAATATGAAGTACAGCATCAGGGAAATAATTGAAAAAGAAGCTGAAGCGATCAGGAATATACCCTTGTCAAATGACTTTTCCGGAGTGGTGGAACTGATCCATCATCATGTTCACGAGCTGAAGGGAAAGCTCATTATCAGCGGAATGGGTAAAGTCGGCCAGATAGCGGAAAACATTGCTACAACATTCTGCAGTACGGGTACACCGGCAATATTTCTTCATCCAAGTGAAGCTCAGCATGGCGACCTCGGGATCATACAGGAGAATGATATTCTTCTTGTTATATCAAATTCAGGCAAAACAAGAGAAATCATAGAACTTATTGATCTGGCAAAAATCTTATACCCTTCCATACCGGTAATTGCAATAACCGGAAATGAGAATCCTTCATTCCTCAATAAGCTCGATTATATAATATTAACCGGAAATCCGAAAGAAGTGTGTCCCCTTGACCTTACTCCCACAACTACAACTACTGTTATGACTGTAATAGGTGATATTCTTGTTGTAATGATGATGGAGAAGATAAAGTTCACTGCCTCTGAATATGCAAAAAGGCACCACAGCGGGTATCTGGGGGATAAATCAAGAGAGCAGGTGAAAAATCTAAGAAAAGAACCCACTCACGGGGCCACTGCAAAGGAGTAAC
>JAKQPD010000121.1 GCA_029564935.1 Bacteroidota bacterium | reverse complement strand
GATCTTGAGCCGTTTCAGTAATTGTGCGCCTGAGTTTTCGACTATCAGGTTATTAAATGTCTCGCCACCGGTCCGGGTGATAAGCTGGTCATCTGATCCATTGAATATCACAGTGCTTGATCCCGGGACAAATATGCCTCCCGTATTGGTGGTCCATGAACCTCCGAGGGAGTAAATCCCGTTACCGGTTGTATTACCGGTACTTGTATAACTGCCGGAAAGGTTAAAGTTACCGTCGTTGGATAAGACTCCGGCGTTATTTACAGCATCTTTGGAATTAATGAAGGTTCCGGGAATTATTTTAATAGCTGCTCCATCGTTTGTAATTACCTGGGAAGATACAGGAAATGAAGAGAAAAAAAGCAATGCACCAATGAAAATAACAGTACCCGCTGATGCAGATATATTATTTTTATTCATTCTAATTATTTTGGTGCAGTTACCTGTCATACTAAGTTTTTTACCTGATCTTTAGATTGTTAAAATAGTATTTGATTGTTTGGAATTACTACTTTTTGTTTGCATCAATATTTCAGTATGCTTACACGGAAAGTTCCTGATACAGGATCAATACTATTGGTACTGTAGTTATTGAATCTTACTGTAACTGTATTTGCACTACTTACCCAGGCCGTATAATTTGAATCTGGATTTACCGACTCTGCAGGTACACCTAACAGCACAACATCTCCGCTTGATGCCCCATTAATTGTAATTGTAAGATCTCTACTCGTTCGCCCCGCTGTTGCGTCGAAATTTAATGTTTGTGTGTTTGTTAGTGTTCTTGCAAGTGTATACCGGGTACCTGAACTTGTAACATATAGATTACCATCATATTCTACTGCACCATCTTCCGGAGATGATAAATTAGTTCCTGTAGTGAATTTGAGTGGCGCTGTACCCGCAGCTGACGTTCCGGCTGCCAGGTGAAGAAGAGCCGTGGGAGATGAATAATTACCTATTCTTAAAGGCTTACTGAATGCTGAATAGTAATCCCCGATCGAAAGCACCGGATTATCCGGATCTGCACCAGTGCCGTCTGTTCCACCAATATGAAACGACGGATTCCCTGTTCTGGCCATTGTCGGCCTTGATTCATATCGGATATTCCTCTGGTTGCTGGCAGTTTTAAAAATAAAATCAATCAGAGTTGTTGTAGGATGAGTGGTTTCAAATATTGCACCATTTTCATCATTTCGGTTCCTGAGTCTCAGCACTGAAGAGCCATAGGTGTCCCCATCCTGACGCATTATGAGTTCCTTTGTAGATATCAAAGTACCTGAGTTCGCATCGCCAATTTTAATATCTCCAGTAGCACTTACAATTCTTGCTCTCTCAATATTATTAACTCTGAAAACCAAATCATTGTCATCTCTGGTCCCTACAAAATCTGTAGAAGGATTTGTCCCTGAATTACCGGTAATTCCCCAACCTGTTAATGTCGTCCAGGAGGGGGCTGTAGTTCCTCCGTTAGAGGTCAATACCTGACCTGCCGTTCCATTTGCTAACATAACAGTTGTATTTGCTGATGATTGGTATGGTATTGATCCGCCAAGACCTCCTGCAAGGTTTGTTGCTGTGCCGGCTGAAGTAGCATTTACAGCGTTGGTTGCATTTGTAGCGCTTGAGGCATTTCCCGAAAGGTTTGCAGTAATTGTACCAGCTGCAAAATTACCACTGACATCCCTCAGAACTATTGTATTTGCAGTATTTGCATCTGTTGCGGTAGTTGCAGAATTAGCCACTTTACCTGCTGCCGAAATTGTTGCCAGTTTAGAATCAGAAATGTCAGCAGTAGCTGATATGTCACTATTTATTATCTGGCTCCATGATGGATTACCAGCCCCACCTCCATGTAATACAGCTGTTGCAGATCCCTGTCCTGCATAATCTGCCGAAGCAAGAACCGCCGCACTGCTACCCGTGACCAACCCCTTCAAATCATAAGTGATCTTTGTATTTGTGCCTGCTGTTATTGAACCATTTGGTACAACATAATCTGTTCCTGCGATTGCTGCAGATATAGTTGTTCCGTTAGATTTTACAATGCCATTTATTGCCTTTACAACAGGATCTGTTTCCGTAAAACTGGTAAGATATCCTGCCGTTGCATGATTACCCCAGCCATAAGCCGTATTCCAGTTTGTAATATTTGTAGATGTAATCCCATTGGCTGCATGAGACGTGCTCATTGCGTCTGTTATCCCATAGCCAGCAAGTGTTGTCGGTTTCCCTGTCGTTATCTTTGACCAGTTAAGATTGGGTATGTCTGCACTAACCAGTGAACGGAAAACCGGTACACCCGTACTCCCATCCGCCGGCGATGAAAATACTGTATTCCCGCTCTGATCTGCCAGAGTGCCGGTCAATACGCCTGAGCCCGTAACCGTCGAATTGGTTACTTCTATAAACGATGGTAATGATAATCCCACTGATGTCACTGTCCCTCCTGTACCGGTTGATGTCAATGTCGTACCGGTCAGACTGAGGCCGCTCCCCAGGATGATCTCCTGAACCGCTGTTGTTGTACTTGAACTTCCCAATAACCCGCTGGTCGTACTTAAATTTTGTATCTTATTGTACAATATTGCATTATCCTGAATTTCTGCTGTCCCTACCGCATTACTGGCTATAGTTGTAGCTAGAGATCCCGCTGTAGTGATTACATCTCCGGTCAGTGCAGGAAATCTCTCTGCGGCAAGAGTGCCGGTAACATTTGCCCCTGACAGATTTATTGCATTCGCTGTTATTTCCTGACCTGTCAAAGACAAGTAATTCTGACCTGCAAGTGTAACATCGCCGCTGTTGGTACCTGATAGATTTGTTGCAGAAATTTCACCAGTAAAAATCTGTCCTGAGATATTTGCTTTTAATAAGTTATTGTCTGCATTTATCTTAACCTGGGCATCCAATAAATTATCAGCTGTTACCAGACTCGTTGCTCCTTTAATATAATTCCCTGCCGCGTTGGCAGTATATGTACCATCTCCGTTAAGTCCTGCTCCCGTCTGTGTTGCATCAAGCTCTGTCTGAAGTGCAGCGTCCCCATTGGTCCTGTTTGTGACTTCTGTAGCTAAATTTGTTGTCAGTGTATTTTCTGCAGCTGTTGCCCTGGTAACTTCTGCTGCCAGGTTTGTCGTCAAAACTCCCTCTGCTGCTGTCGCTCTTGCTACTTCTGAATTTAAATTTGTCGTAAGTGTTGCTTCTGCTCCGGTGGCTCTTGTCACTTCTGCTGCAAGATTCGTTGTCAGAACTCCTTCTGCTGCCGTTGCCCTTATAACTTCTGAACCAAGATTGTCTGTGGTGGTCTTTAACTGTGCATCCAAAAGATTGTCGGCCACATTAAGACTTGTTGCTGTCGAGATATAATTTGCAGACACGCTGGAAGTATAGGTACCATCAGCATTAAGCCCCGATCCGGTCTCTATGTTATCAACCTCTTCCTGAAGTGCGGTGACATCCGTGACACTATTTGCTATATTATCTGCATTGATCTTGACCTGGGCATCCAATAAATTATCAGCTGTTACCAGACTCGTTGCTCCTTTAATATAATTCCCTGACGCGTTGGCAGTATACGTACCATCTCCGTTAAGTCCTGCTCCCGTCTGTGTTGCATCAAGCTCCGTCTGAATATTTGTAAATTGAGGTTGAATACCTGAAGTGACTCCATTAAGATATTCAAATTCTGTGTTATCTACTTCACCACCGGCAATTTTAGTGACATCAATTGCTGCATCTGCATTTATATCTATATTTACAATTGAACCATCTGATATTTTACCTGAGGTAACTGCCCCATCTGAAAGCATATTAGTAAGTACTCTTCCTGATCCTATTGCAGTTACACCGGTATTATTTATGGTTATATCCCCGTTCATTGGCACAAGCTGGGGCTCATCATCATCTTTGCCGACTATTATCATACCGTTAGCCAGATGACCTGCCTCAACTATCTGACCACCCCTCGAAACCATTACCCTGTGATTCTGAAGAGGGGCACCGGAATTTGTTCCTCCGTTAGCTATCGGCAAAATACCGGTAACTTTTGTTTTAAGGTTTATTGTTGCATTCGCGATATCATCGTTAACTATCAGTCCGGTTGATAATAACCCGGTTGCACTATTATGTACTACACCGGCTGTGCTGAATGCCGGAAGTGTTATTGTGTTGTTTGAATTGCCAATAGTAACAGGACCAGTCGAATTACCGGTATTAATGTTTACCGGGAAATTTGAATCATTGTTAAGATTAATAATACCTCCTGAAATTACCGCTCCTGAATTACCTGTCAGCAATCCTGCAGAGGTTATTGTACCTGTCCCGGTTGTATAAATATTCCCTGAAGTTGTGACATGATCCCCCACTGTAACCGGAGAAAGGACATTCCCGGTACGACTCCAGTAACCTATGACTCCGCTTAGTGGAGGTGTTGAAGTAAGTGCTCTTGATCCGTCGGTATATACTCCTGCATTTGGAGACAAATCGCTTACTGTCAGTCCATGAAATACCGGAGAAGCGCCGGTATGGATATCCTGTGGCGTTGACAGGGTTATCTGTCCCGCTGAATGAGCAACGTTGATCTGATTGGTTGTTCCCAGCAATGTTTTATATTCATTGGCATCTCCCGCGTCATTCATTCCC
>JAKQPD010000110.1 GCA_029564935.1 Bacteroidota bacterium | reverse complement strand
GGATAAACAAACGGCTTTCTCCGGGAAGCACTTTCCTGCTTTTCTCAGCAGCACTGGCATCTTTCATTCTGATGCTGATACAGACAAATATCAATTACCGTTTACATTATAATCTGGGATTCCTTTTTACTGCAGCTTATTTCCTGTATTCAATTAAATCCGTAAAGAAATCAACCAGAATTCTTTTAACAGCTTTTTTTCCTGTTTTTTTCTATATAACAGGAGCCTTTTCATGGATATTTCTCGGCATGGTCACAGGCTATTTTATTATCAGAAAAGAGCCTGGAAATACTATCGCTTACTGGTTAATAGCAGGCCTTTCATTAATTCTCTTTAAGGCGGTATTATTCCTGCAACCATGGTCAGAGCTTTTATACTATCCTTTGCCATCAACGGATTATTTTGTTAACCGGTCATTGATATGGATGATCTTTGTATTTTTTATTCTTTACCCGGTTATAGTAATCCTGGTTAATCCTGCGGGCAGCCCTTTCAAACGGAAAATCTCAAATGGTTCAGTTGTCATTCTGGCTCTTCTTACAATTATAATTATGTGGAAAACCTACAGCAGGGATAATGCTCAACTCTTCAGGATAGAAAAGATGTTCTTTGCCCGTGACTGGAATGGTGTTATTGATTATCAGGAGTATTGTCAGAACCGGAACCTGGTTGCACAATATTATTATAATACTGCTCTTGCTGAAAAAAGGATGCTGAGCAACCGTATGTTTTCTGCTCCCCAGGATTATGGTACAATGTCTGTAATGATACCCTGGAACTCACAGATCGCAATGAGCAGATTATTCAGAGGTGTTTATTTTTACTATACGATCGGACTTATTAATGAAGCTCACAGGTGGGCATTTGAATCTATGGTTACTGAAGGCTTTCATCCCGAGAATATTAAACTTCTTATTAAAACAAACCTTATCAACGGGCACTATAAAATTGCTGAGAAATACATTACTGTTTTAAAGAAAACCCTTCATTATAAAGGTCTTGCCAGGAAATATGAGTTGATGATATCCGATCCGGAACTCATCAGGTCTGATCCGGAACTGGGTGAAAAGGTAAGGCTTAAACCGCACGATAATTTCCTTATTACAATAAGAAATCCGCAAACGAATATAAATTCATTGCTGCAATCAAATCCTGGGAATGCCAAAGCGCTCGATTACAAATTTGGATGCATGATGCTTGAGAAGGATGTTGAAGGGATCGTGAACAATATAAGCCTTCTGTTCGATTCCGGATATACAAGGATCCCGGTACACATTGAGGAAGCTGCCTTGTTTTATCAGGCTGCCCATGGTCCGCTCCCCGATCTGGCTGTTATGAGGATAAGTAATGAATCGGTATCGAAGTTTTCTGAGTACATAAAACTGACAAATAATATGCCGGTTGCAATGTTAAGGGAAGGAAAGGGTATCCGGAAGGAGTTGAGGAATACATACTGGTATTATCTGGATACCAAATGACTTTAACTCTATACTTTGAGTTAAAGTTCGTATCTTTTGTGGTAGATGAGAAATTTTGTTTAACCACAAAGGACACAAAGTTCTCACTAAGAGCACGAAGGATTTAACTTGTTTATTATTAAAATTACTCTCGGTCATTTGCCTTTTTGCTATCCTATATAACTCACCCCTAAATCCCCCTATATTTGTGCCATTTGGCAGAAGGTAGTAAAGTTCTTTGACATAATTGTTAAGTTTGTTGAAGATTCTTGTGGAATGGAGCGGAGGCGTAGCCGTAGCGGAATTCCACAAGACATGGCGTTAAATTTACTATTG
>JAKQPD010000107.1 GCA_029564935.1 Bacteroidota bacterium | reverse complement strand
TTTACTGATCTTTGAGCATAATTCCAGAATCCACCTGGCCGCAGCCATAATAGTCGTTGCCCTTGGATTTATCCTCGGGATCAGCATTGCGGAATGGGCTCTGCTCACCCTGACTATTGGGCTTGTTTTTGTTTCGGAACTGATCAATTCTTCACTCGAAGAAATTTCGGATGTTGTAAAACCCGAGTGGAATGAAAAGATAATGAGAGCAAAGGACTACGCTGCTGCTGCTGTCCTTGTAACTGCTGGCATTTCTGTTATTATCGGAGGAATAATTTTCATTCCCCGATTATTACTTTTAATTTAGAAGTGATTTTAAACATTAAGTTTCTTTTTATCAAAAGTGTCATTTTAACATCAACTTCCGAATGCTTATGTAATCATTAAATAATTCACCTATGGCAACAAAAAAAATATCACGAAGACAGGCAATCACTGCAGCATCAGCAGGAGCCTTAGGTACATTTGTTAACTGGTCATTCCCTTCATTCACAATCAACAACACGGTCCAGCAGAAACTGGCGGTCAATGGAGGAGAAAAGGTTCATACCGGTCCCTGGCCTGAGTGGCCTGTCTGGGATCAGGCTGCTGAAAAAAATATTACTGAAATGCTTCGCACCGGCAGATGGTGGAGAGGCAATGGCGAACATGTTGCAGATTTTGAACAGAGATATGCAGAGCTTATGGGCGTAAAAAGATGTCTGGCAACAGCCAGTGGCACAACTGCGCTTATTACGGCTCTTAAAGCAGTTGGCGTTGATGCCGGAGATGAAGTGTTGGTTTCTCCCTTTACATTCATTGCCAGCTATAACGTTATTTTCATGAATAAAGCGCTTCCGGTTTTTGTTGATTCGGATCCTGACACTTTCCTCATGGATCCTGCAAAAATCGAATCCCGTATAACGGACCGCACTACAGCAATATTGCCAGTTCATATTTACGGACTTCCGGTTGATATGGACAAGATCGTTGCGATAGCTGCAAAACACAATCTTAAAGTTATTGAAGATGCATGCCAGGGATGGCTTGGTGAATATAAAGGCAAAATGCTGGGATCCCTTGGTGATGCAGGATGCTTCAGCTTCCAGAACTCAAAAAATTTGCCTGCCGGAGAAGGTGGCGCCATTATCAGCAATAATGATGCATTGATGGATAAATGCACTTCACTTCATAACTGCGGAAGACCCTATGGTTCAGTATCCGGAAAATCA
>JAKQPD010000099.1 GCA_029564935.1 Bacteroidota bacterium | reverse complement strand
ATAAAATCCGAAATACTGGCCACCCGGCATAGCAAAATATTGTGCTGTAACGGCAGCCTGGAGAATTTTACAGGGGTACTTTACATCAAAGATTATCTTATAGCGCTTAATTCAGACAAAACAGTTAAGATCCGCGACCTTCTCGTTCAGCCTCTGATACTTCCTGACAGTTCAGATGCTCATAATGTTCTGGATCTGTTCAAGAAAAAACTTACACAGTTCTGCGTGGTCGTTAACGAGTACGGGAGCTTTGAAGGAATCATCACTCTTCATGATATAATGGAAAATATCCTTGGCGATCTTCCCGAAGAAGGAAAACCATACGAACCGGATATTTTCATAAGAGATGATAAATCAGTCCTTGTTAATGGCGATGCTCCGGCAGAAATCCTGGACGGGATAATTGAAGGTTTTACAATAGACTTCGAGAAAGTTGATTATTCCACAGTTGCAGGATTCGTTTTCAGTAAGATAAACAAGATTCCCCAGATAGGCGATAAAATAGAATTTGCAGGCTATTCAATAGAGATAGTTGATATCGATGGCAACAGGATTGATAAAATCCTGATAAGAAAACTGCCTTAGGTTTTGATACTTCAGGGTTTGTCCGGTCTCCTTACTCCTGTCCTCCCAATTTCCCGGGCTCAGGTATATGTTATTTCAGGCGATTATGCACATAATGGCCTGAATATTGAACAATGAAAGAAGATTTTCACGATATTTGAAAATGATTATCCGAACCCGTTAAGATAGAATTATAAATATTCATATATGATGAAGAAATTGATTATGCCCGTAAAGCTTACACTCCTTTTCCTGACAACGCTGATAGTTTTTTCCTGTGCAGTTAATCCTGTCACAGGAAAGAGGCAGATCATGCTTATGTCAGAAGAGCAGGAAGTGCAAATGGGTCTGGCCTACGATCCCCAGGTAGTAGCAACTTTCGGTGAATACCGGAGCGACAATCTTCTGAATTTCATTTCTGCAAAGACTAAAGAAATGGGGACAATTTCTCACAGGCCTAACCTTCAGTATCATATTAAGATCCTTGATTCTCCAGTCGTAAATGCTTTTGCTGTACCCGGAGGTTATATTTATCTTACCCGCGGTATACTGGCACAGCTTAATAACGAAGCGGAACTCATGGGTGTGGTAGGACATGAAATGGGACACATTACTGCCCGCCATTCTGTAAGTCAGCAAACCAAACAACAACTTGGCCAGCTGCTTCTTATCGGAGGGATGATTGCATCTCAGAAATTTGCCCAGTATGCGGAAAATGCACTCCAGGGGATGCAATTGCTGTTTCTTAAATTCAGCCGTGACGATGAACGGCAGGCCGATGCTTTGGGAGTTGAATACTCCTCAAAAATAAATTATGATGCGCATAAAATGGCCGACTTCTTCCAGGTACTTAATAAAATGAGCATGGCTGAAAGCCAGGGAGGAGTACCTACTTTCCTGTCAACCCACCCCGATCCCGGAGATCGTTATAACTCTGTTAATCAATTATCGACAGAATGGCAGACAAAGCTTGGTACCGGTGATTTCAAGGTAAACCAGGACAGCTACCTTCAGATGATCGACGGCATCATATATGGTGAGGATCCCAGGCAGGGCTATGTGGAAGGAAACACGTTTTATCATCCTGAAATGAAATTCAGGTTTACATACCCGGCAGGATGGAAATATGAAAACACTCCTACCCAGGTAAATATGGGACCTGAGGATGGAAAAGCCCTTATGGTATTTACGTTGTCTCCACAGAAAAGCCTCCAGAGCGCTGCTGACACTACTCTTGCTCAGCTGGGACTGACACTTCTGGAAACAAAAAATACTACCATTAACGGATTACAGGCAAAGGCCACTGTATCACGGCAGGTTAACCAGGACCAGTCGACAGGACAGCAATCATCAAATCTCGTGCTTACCTGTTTCATTCAATACAGTCCTTATATTTATGTATTCCACGGAGTTACTGCTGAGGCAGATTTCAATGCATATTTCAACATGATGGAATCATCAATGAAAACATTTGCAAAACTTACTGATCCTTCAAAGATAAATGTCAAACCGACGAAATTACTTGTAAGAAGGGTCCAGAGGACAACAACCCTTGGTAACGCCCTTGCCTCGTACAATGTGCCTCAGGCAAAGCTTCAGGAAGTTGCCCTGCTTAATAATATGGACCTGACAAGTTCCGTTCAGACTGGTAAGATTATAAAGGTGATCGGACAATAATTATTACTGATAAATATGGATTACTATCAATATCCTCCGGCAGATAAACCTCCGGAATGGAAGAAATACCTGCCCTATTACAAGTATATTATCTGGGCTGTTGTTATTCTGATACTACTGCTGCTGACATTTTTCCAGATCAGGCCGGAAGAGGCAGGTGTCATAACACGGTTCGGCAGGTATATACGTACTGAGGAGCCAGGCCTCCATATAAAAATGCCGATACTCGAAAATCTGTACAAAGTTGCTGTGGAAAGACAGCACAAGGAGGAATTCGGTTTCCGTACCCTGAGCAGCGGAATAAGATCAGAATATACAAAATCAGGAACCGCTGTTGAGTCACTGATGCTTACGGGCGATCTTAACCTTGCAGATGTGGAATGGGTCGTGCAGTATCGTATAGATGATCCTTACAAATATCTTTTCAAGGTAAGAGAGCCAGTGAGTACGATGCGGGATATCTCGGAAGCAATAATGAGACAGATAGTAGGTGATAGGACAGTAAATGAAGTACTTACCGTTGGGAGAGCAGAAATTTCAAGTATTGTTCAGCTTGAGATTCAGAAACTCTGTACTGAATACTCACTTGGAATAAAAATAGAACAGGTCATCCTTCAGGATGTAAATCCTCCGGATCCCGTTAAGGATGCATTTAATGCTGTCAATCAGGCTCAGCAGGAAAAAGAGACCCTGATAAACCAGGCGAGGTCGGAATATAATAAGATCATTCCGAAAGCCCGGGGCCAGGCCGAAGAGACCATTCAGAAGGCGGAAGGATATGCCACGGAACGTGTAAACAATTCCCTTGGTGAAGCGACCAGGTTCAATGCACTGTACAGAGAGTACCTTAAAGCTCCGGAAATTACAAAACAAAGGCTGTACCTTGAAACTATGCAAAGCGTGATCCCGCGGCTGGGGAATAAGATAATTACAGACGAAGACGGAAACAATGTACTTCCCCTCCTTCAGATGCAGATGAAAAATAAATAAGCAGAGAAACCATGAATTACAAAAAACTCATCATAAGTCTCGCAGTCGCGGTCATAGTCCTTATCTTCGTCCTTGAAACAGTTTATATGATTAAGGAAACTGAACAGGTAGTGATAACACAGTTCGGTAAACCCGTAGGCAATGCGAAAACCACTCCGGGACTGAAAATTAAGGTACCCTTCATCCAGAGAAAAAACTATTTTGAAAAAAGATTCCTGGAATGGGATGGCGATCCAAACCAGGTCCCTACAAAGGATAAAAAATTCATATTTGTCGAAACTTATGCCCGCTGGCAGATAACCGATCCCCTTCAGTTCTTCAAGAGACTGACTGATGAAAGAGGAGCTCAGTCGCGGCTGGCTGACATCCTGGATGGCGAAACCCGCGATTATATTGCAAATCATAACCTCGAAGAGGTAGTCAGATCAGAAAACAGAACTCCTACCTCGTCAGGGTCTGTTGGAGAAGAAGTTGGTGATACACTCTCTTCTATCATTGAGGGAAGACCTAAGATCCAGGAAAAGATACTTCAATCATCGAATGATAAAGCAAAGGACCTCGGGATCGTTATCCTGGATGTAAGAATCATGAGGCTCAATTATGTAGCTGAAGTCCAGACCCAGGTCTATGAACGAATGAAAAGTGAAAGGATAAGGATCGCCGAAAAATTCAGATCAGAAGGATTGGGCGAAGCTTCAAAGATAAACGGAGAGAAAGAGAGAGATCTGAAAACTATCCAGTCGGAAGCATACAGAAAGGCCGAAGAAATAAGAGGTACAGCTGATGCAAGGGCGACTGCAATATACGCTTCAGCTTATAACCAGTCAGCGTCTTCAAGAAACCTTTACGGATTTATAAAGTCGATGGAAACATTCGAAAAAACATTCGATACAACCACTACAATAATTCTTTCAACAAAAAGTGAATTATATAAATACCTTATAAACATTAATTAATGCCAAAAACAATTAACTGACATGAAAATTAAGCTCCTGCTCGCAATCTTTCTGATAATGATAAATCCGGTAATCGCTCAGAAATATAACATAATCCTCAAGGGCGGTCATGTTATAGATCCGAAGAACAATATCAATGAAGTAATGGACATAGCCGTTAAAGACGGCAAGATAGCCTTGTTATCCAAAAACATTGATGCCAGGGAAGGTATTCAGGTAGTAAATGCAGGCGGATTCTATGTGACCCCCGGACTTATTGACATGCATGTACATGTTTATCAGGGAACTAACCTCGACCAGCAATATATGAACGGCCCAAATTCAGTCACACCCGATGGTTTTACATTCAGGGTTGGCGTTACAACCGTTGTTGACGCTGGATGTGCAGGATGGAGAACATTTCCTGATTTCAAAAAAAATATAATTGACAGATCCCAGACTCGTGTACTGGCCTTCCTTAATATTGTCGGTGAAGGAATGAGAGGTGGGCCTTTTGAACAGAATCTGAAGGATATGGATCCTAAGATCACCGGGCAGTATGCGCTGAAGAACCGCAATGAGATAGTGGGGATTAAGCTGGCTCACTATAGCGGACATGAATGGGAACCGACTGACCGTACCGTTGAAGCCGGTAAAGTTGCCGATATGCCGGTAATGATAGATTTTGGAGGGGCTGATCCGCCTCTTTCGATTGAAGAACTTTTCATGAAACATCTTCGCCCGGGGGATATATTCACGCATTGTTTTGCCCAGCTGGGAAGCGGCAGGGAATATGTTGTTGATCCGGCTGCAGGCAAAGTGAAACCTTTCGTGTGGGACGCCATTAAAAGAGGTATTATCTTCGATGTCGGCTATGGAGGTATCAGCTTTGCTTATTCCCAGGGAATACCGGCTGTAAAGAGCGGTTTATTCCCTCACGTGATAAGCACTGATCTGCATATCGGCAGTATGAATGCAGCAATGAAGGACCTTCTCACAACAATGTCAAAATTCCTGGCTATGGGAATGGATCTTCAAAGCGTGATCAAAGCAACCACATCCGAACCTGCCCGGGTGATCAAAAGAGAAGAACTAGGAAATCTGTCCGTTGGCGCTGATGCCGACATCACGGTGCTGAACCTCAGACAGGGCAAATTCGGCCTGTTTGATCATACCGGTTATAAACTGGAAACCGACAGGAAGTTCGAATGTGAAATGACAATCAGAGCCGGAAGGATCGTTTATGACCTCAATGGAATTGCAAATCCTGTCATTGTATCCGGCAGGAGATAATTATTATTTTGTATTACTTAGTGCCTAAGTATCTACTATATAACTCACCCCTAAATCCCCCAAGGGGGACTTATGAATCTGAGCGCCCCCCTGGGGGCAAGGGGTGGCAAGAAGGGCAGGAGTTATTGTAGTTGATGTTCCTGAGTTCTTTAAGATGTACACTTAGTGGCAAAAATTAAATTAATATTAACTTAAATAGAATTATTATGAAAACTGAAAGAAGATCTGCTTTAAAGAAAATGTTCGCATCTGTGCTTGGTATAGCCGGGGCAGGAGTAGCTGCAAAAGCAGCTGTTGCATCAAGGGAGGAAAAAGAAGCTGACAGCATTACAAGCTTCCAGAATGCTCCGCTATTCTCGGGCCATACCAAATTCGGGAATCTTGTATTTGTTGCAGGAAAAGGTGCCCATGTAGAACCTTTTACAATCAAGGCTCATACTGAAATAGTCCTTAAAGAACTTGAGAACGAGCTCATTAAAGCAGGTTCCTCAATGGAGAAAGTCCTGAAGGTAAATGTATATCTTAATGATATTGCAGATTTTCAGGGTATGAATGAAGTTTACAAGGGGCGCTTCGGTAGCAAGCCTCCTGTCCGTACAACTGTTGCCGTAGCTAAGGGCGGAGTTCCCGGAAATTCCCTCGTCGAAATGGATTGTATAGCTTATATTTAATACCGGAATAATAAATGAAACGCAGAGAGGTCATAAAAGGACTGACTGTTCTGCCGGTTGCAGGAGCGGCGCTGAGCGCGTCTCTTCCATTGAGCCCCTTTGTTGCTGCTCCTGTAAAACGTGATCTTTTCGCCGAACTGGGACTGCGCAGGTTCATCAATGCAGCTGGCACTTATACATTTATGACAGCTTCACTTCTTCCGGAAGAGGTTGTTGAAGCAATGGTTGCCTCTTCCAAAGAATATGTACTGCTTGATGATGTACAGGACAAGGTTGGAGAAAAGATAGCCGCGATCTGTCATGCTGAAGCGGCAACTGTTACAGCAGGATGCTGGTCGGCTATGGTCCTGGGTACCGCAGGAGTCCTGACAGGAAAAGATCAAAATAAGATCGGACAACTCCCCGATGTCAGTAACATGAAATCGGAGGTGATAACACAGAACAGCCATAATACTGGTTATGTCCATGCCCTTAAAAACACAGGCGTAAGAATAGTGCCGGTTGAGACAGCAGGGGAACTTGAGGATGCCATAAATGAAAAGACGGCAATGCTCTGGTTCCTGAACTATGCCGCTCCATCCGGGAAGATCCAGCACGAGGAATTCGTAGCGCTTGGCAAAAAGCATAATATCCCGGTAATGATAGATATAGCCGCCGATGTACCGCCGGTTGAAAACCTCTGGAAATACAACGATATGGGATTCGATCTTGTATGCATATCAGGAGGCAAGGCATTGCGCGGTCCGCAGAGCGCAGGTATACTTATGGGAAGAAAGGATCTTATAGAAGCGGCACGGCTGAATGCTCCTCCCCGCGGAGGTAATATCGGACGCGGGATGAAAGTCAATAAAGAGGAGGTCTTCGGAATGTATGCAGCTATCGACAGATATATCAGGATTGATCATGAAAAGGAATGGAAGATCTGGGAAGACCGGATCGCACTGATCGAAAATGCTGTGAAAAAGGTGAATGGAGTCACAACAACAGTATCTGTTCCTCCTGTTGCTAATCATACACCCACACTGAATATTTCGTGGGATATTAACAGGATAAAGGTTACCCGTCAGGAATTCCAGGAAAGATTACGCAGGGGTAATCCTTCCATAGAAGTTGTAGCAGGTGCGGAAAACAGCATAAACATTACTGTGTTCATGCTGGAACCGAAGCAGGAAAGGATAGTTGCTGCCCGTATTTATGAAGAGCTGACGAAGGCTCAGGTATAAATAACCATTTCGCGTTCGGCATCCCATCCCATGCCTTTCACGTACATTGTGTACATGCCGGGCTGTGAGAAACCGTCCCATACCACCTCGTGTTTCCCCGGTTCGAACCCGTCGGCTCTGAGCCGCCAGACGACATCACCGTGACGGTTCTTTATATCGACATATACATCGCTCTCTTCAGGAACATTCACTTCCATGACGATGCCGTTATTATTATCGGCACCCAGGGCTTTGATTGACGGTTGCAGGTCTGATGTTATCTTACCTGTTTCCCAGGCAGAGTAATCAAACGGTTCATCAACCATGTGGTACTGATCTTCATTCTGACCGTCATAATTCCTTCTCATATACAGAGTGAGAAGAGGTGTCCGCTTCAGAGTATCAAGGCTTACTTTCTTTGCCTTTCCGTCTTCCCAGAGGTACACAGGAATATCGAAGGGATTAAGCACATTGGAAACACCACGTTCGATACCGATATGGAATAGTCCGAAATTTCCGGGTTCGTGACCGGCAAGCCAGTGAGCAATTATATCCACCCTGAATGCATCTTTCCCGAAAATAATATTATTGCTCATATAATTCATGGCTTTGCCGTTATGGGGACCTCCGGAAAAACCATCGCCGTCGCGGCCATAAATACCCTCTACAATATTTATCCCGGTCGGAGCAACACTGTAAGCATCGATCATCCTCTGTACCCACTGTTCCATGAACATTCCGCCACCATAGGGAGGCCTCTCCTGCCTGCTCCTCCACCTGGGAATTCCCTGTTCTTCGTGCTTTTTCTGAAGCTCCGCTATCTTATCCATATAATCGGGCTGGAAGAACTTATGATAACGCTCGTCATAGGTCTTGAAAATATCGTAATGTCCTCCGCAGAACTGATGAAATTTCCTTCCTGTCATGCCCTGAAGGTTCTTTATAGCACCCGTAATTCCCATCTGGTGGGATTTGAGCTTGGCAATATTAATAAGGAAGGTATCCTGGGCAGTCATTGGAGCCATAAAACCGACTTCCTTAAAGACAACTCCGTCAACCTTCCGGAATATTATATCACCTTCAGCAAGATCCCAGAAGTCTTTTGAGCTAAGATCCCGGAGGTCAAACCCATTTCTCTCGGCCATGGCAGTATATCCTGCTGCATTCCACTGATGCGGACAGGCGCATTCCCTGAGATAGAATTTCTCCGGGCCCAGATTTTTTACAGCCTTCAGGAAACCTTCGATAAAATTAACATCTGTAGTAATTCCAAGTTGAGAATCAGGATTTTTCGGATCGATCCTCCCGGTACATGTCCAGTTGGGCTTACAGGTGATCCTCGTTGATAACGGAAAACCTTCCCCCCCACTAGTTCTCACCATTATTTCTCCTGCAAGCCTGAACGCAGCATCATGTATGGCCTGTTTGTCATTGGGAGCAGAGACCGATGTCAGATTAATGAAAACAGCTTCGGGGTGTTCCTTTATAAAAGGATGCAGATCAAAACCCTGATCATCCACCATCCCGCTCATTGAACCGGTACCATATACCGGATTAATAAGTCCCATAACTCCTGCTGCAGAAGAGACTCTTATAAAATCACGTCTTTTCATTTATATTCTTCTATTGTTTTTTAAACTAATTAATCCTGCTATTAAACATCTAAATGACAATAAGGTTTACAATTAATCATATATCAGGTCGCAAGCGGCTGACCTTTGGGAAATCTTATCTGTCTTCTTGTTCCCCTGTAGTTATTGCGGTTTGCCGTAAAACTGGCATTTATATATTCCCCCATATAGATCTGGCCGGTAATTGTATCTCCCGAGAGGGTTCCCGAGAATATGAAGGGCACATTATCGGCTATCATTCTTTCTGAGCTGCTCAGTTTCACCTGGTCACCCTCGATTGTACCGACCATTTCACGGAATGAAAAATCGCCTTTATGTGATCCCTGTATCCAGTTGCCATCCTGTTCAAGAATAAAAGTATGCTGGCTCTTGCTGCTGTAAAACTGGATATCGACAGTCCATCTTCCTGAAATATCTCCTGAGGGTGCAGTCATTTCTTTGGGTTCAGGGTATTTCTTCGACAGCAGTTCGAAAATTCTGTCAGCAACGATCTTATCATTTCCCGGTTGCATCTGCCCGGATGTTACCCTTAGAAAAGTTGTTTTGTCCTGTTCATTACTCCCGCTGTGAACAGCAATCCTGGGTTGTGTTTGTGCAAGCATTTCAGCTATTTCAGGCCCTGCAACATTAAGCCTTGCAGGATCCCATGAAATAATTAACCATGGGCTCCGGTTATTAAGGTCAGCAGGCTCCCCCAGGGTTACTGTAACTCCGCTTACAGCTGAAACACGTTTTGATATTACATCAAGATATCCCAGCCATGTCCTGTATTTCGCCTCATGATCACGTTTGACCCAGGCTTCGACTGCCGCCAGCATTCCAAGCATTTCTTCTTTTCCGACCTTATTGTCGCGTCCGGTGCCGTGATGCGGGGAGCTGGCCTGCCATGCCGACATCAATATGTCCTTCTGTCCGAGAAGCAGTCCGGCACACTGAGGCCCGCAAATTGCCTTACCTCCGCTGTAAGCCACCACCGTTGCCCCTGCCTGGAGATGAACATTAGGTATTGTAAGATCTTCGGCGGCTGCATCAACAAGAAATGGTATGTTCAATGGTTTTGCAAGCGCGGCAATCTTATCTATTGCGAACTTATTACCCGGAAGAGTATCACGACCGGTCATAACGTATATCATTGCTGTCCTCGCATTCAGGGCCTTCCCAAGCTCTTCGAGTGTATCAACAGTAATAATTGTAACTCCGATGTTCCTGATTGAATGATCATAGGCATTTCTTGAGCTTCTGGGAATTACAACCTCGGTCTTGTCAAAACCTGTAAGATCAGGGATACGTACAAGTTTCTCGGGATTGCCACCTGCGATGCAGGCGGAAGTAACATGTTTCATCCCGGCGGCACAACCCGATGAGATCATCCCCCACTCTGCTTTAGTCAGCTCCGCGAGCCTCCTTCCGATGCCGAGGGCCAGCTCATCATACTGAACAAAGAAGCCCGATGCGGCATGCATGGCTTCAACAACTTCAGGCCTTTCAATGGAACCGCCAATAATTGTGTATGTGCCAACACAGTTTATGACCGGTTCCACTCCTATCGACTGGTAAATATTCTGGCCCGGTTCCAGAGGACCTGTAACCGGAGATAATATTGACTCAATTGGGCGAAAGCCTCCGGCAAATGGCAGAATTGTCAGACTCCTGATTATGTCTCTTCGTTCCATACTTCTTGTTCTTTAGTTAAAATATCTGTTCCATTTCTTCAAAATCTGTTTCCCTGACTGTCAATCCTGCCTGTCGCGGAAATGCCATTCTGATCATAAACTATCTTCCCTCCGCGGATTGTAAGCTCCGTTTCTATCCTGCGGTCCCCGTTCAGCCTGGTACCACCTGTATCAACGAATCCAAAGGTACCTTTTCTTATGCTGAAAACAGCAATGTCAGCTACAGATCCTTCACTTAAATGTCCGAGATCATCCCGCCTGAGCGATTGTGCCGGATTCCAGGTAGCCCTGAAGATTATATCCTCAAAAGTCATACCCATATTAAAGTATTTCGACATTATATCGAGCATATTCTTCATTCCCGAATTCATGCTGGAACGGTGAAGATCCGATCCGAAGGAATCAGGGATCAGTCCCTGTTTCAATGCAGGTATTGCCACATCGAAATGGAACATCCCTCCTCCGTGACCCACATCAAACCGGACTCCTCTCTTCTTTGCTTCGGCTACAAAAGGCTTGATTTTCCCCTTTTCGTCAAGCAGGCATTCACGGTCGGAAGCCACACAAAATGAATGAGTATATATATCTCCCGGTCTCATCCTTTTAAGTATTTCTTCAAGAGGAAGGAAGGGAAGGTGGCATTCGACAAGCAGAGGAACTCCGGCAATAAGTGCTGCTTCAGAAGCTCTGTCAAACGGCGTCCATTCATTTCCCCTGTAATGACCGATCTTTATGCCGACTATTATATCGGGGTATTGCTCTGCTACAAGAGAAGTCATCCGTGTATCCATGTCATTAATATCCTCTTCTGAAGGGAAACCGGTCATACCATTTCCCGCAATATTCAGAAATGCAAGGACCCTTGTCTGTGATCTGTCAATAACCTGTTTCCTGAAAACCGGGAAATTCCTCCATCCCGAGGTACCTGCATCTGCAACGGTGGTAATGCCTGCCTTAAATGTAAAGTCATCCGGTGAAACGCTTGAAAATCCGTCAGCAAAGCCCTGACCGGATCCTACAAACACATGTGTATGAATATCTATGAGGCCCGGAGTAACATACAGACCTTTCACATCAACAGTTCTTTTTGCATCCTGTGAACTTATATCCGGAGCCACCCTGATTATTTTTCCTCCGGCTATTTCGATATCCATCTGTGAATCAATACCATTCTTCGGATCAATCACATGACCGCCTTTAAGAAGGATATCTGCCTGCTGGGAAAGGGCTGGTAAGATTAAACAGAAAATGAATAAAAAAGCGGGAACAGCTTTCCTGAAATAAGCAGGGGTATTACTTTTCATTGTCCTTTTTACCGCTGGTTCTGACATGATAAAAATTGCTTCCTGAATTTTAATTTCTGTAACCTGTGTAAAAGTAACCTTCACTTTGAAGCTGAAGGCATGGCATCCCAGGCCGGAGATCCGATTCCGTTGAGGTCCCATACAATTTTTCCCGAGCGGATTGTAAGTTCAGCTTCAAGTTTCTGAGTGCCCTGCATTTTTGTTCCGCGGACATCGAGGAAACCGAAACTGCCCTCCCGGAGGCTGAAAACTGCTATATCAGCTACTGATCCTTCACCAAGGGTTCCCAGGTCAGTCCTTTTGATAGCTTTTGCAGGGTTCAGAGTGGCACGTTTAATTACATCCTGAAGCGGAAGACCCATATTCAGGAATTTAGACAGAAGATTAGCCATATCTTTCATTCCGCTGTTCATGCTGCCGGTATGCAGATCGGAGCTTATCACATCAGCAATAAATCCCTGCTGTACCGAGGGAATAGCCTGTTTCCAGTGAAAGGCTCCGCCTCCGTGGCCGACATCGAAAATTATCCCTCGTTTCTGTGCTTCAAAAATGAAAGGCTTCACCTTACCATTTTCGTCCACCGGAACCTCACGATCCTGTGGTGCATTTGCATAAGTGTGTGTCCAGATATCTCCCGGCCTGAGGTGTTTCATAAAAAGTTCCTCAATAGGCAATGGTGGATGATGTTCCCCGAGATCAACCATTACAGGAACATTTGCCAGCCTGCCTGCTTCGACTGCACGATCGACCTGTGTAAAATCCGGCCCCCAGTAATGTGCCGACTTGACACCAACAATAATACCCGGAAACAATCTGTTGATCATGTAGGCCACCATCACCGGATTCATATCATTAACATCCTGCTCCTCAAACCTCCCGTACATCCCCGATCCAACAATATTAAGAAACGCAAGTATTCTTGTTTGCGACCGGTCAATTGTCTGTTCCTTGAATTTCCTGAAATTCCGCCAACCGGCTGATCCGGCATCGACAACAGTTGTAACCCCTGCACGGAATGTAAATCCGTCAGGAGGAAGTGCATCCCAGCCATCGGTAATATATGATCCCATATCAGTGCCGTGGAAAGCATGCACATGCATGTCAATGAGCCCGGGAGTAACATACATTCCCCTTACATCTATGACCTTTGCTGAATTTTCAGCAGGAATATCGGGAGCTACCCGGAATATCTTATCCTTAACTATGGCTACATCCATAGGAGCATCAATATTGGATGCGGGATCGATAACATGCCCTCCCTTCAGGAGAATATCAATGGCTTGTCCATAAGACGGAATCGTACCCTGAAAACACAATAAAGCCTGAAGCGACAGAACTATCCTTAAGAATGATGAACAGCATTTTTTCATTTGTAAAAAGTTTATTTCCGCTAATCACACCGGACAGCGATGATTTGCATGTAAGCAAAACATTTGAGCAATAAAGATAACATAATTAAACAGATTTTATATTTTTACATTACGGTTATACACAGTGCTAACTGTTTTAGAAGCTGTGTGAAAATCCTCCTGGTGACCTTTGACCCCTAAATCCCCCAGGGGGGACTTAATGAATTACTGATGCTTACAAAGCCCCCCTTGGGGGGATGGGGGGGTAGATCAGGATTTTCACACCGTTTTTTCAGCAGCCGGGTACATGCAGAACTTAAAAAGGTATTTTCAATGAACCATTAATAACTCAATTATTATGAAAAAGATAACACGACGACAGTTTATAGGCAGAAGCGCTCTTGGGATAGGCTCAGCTGTTGTGGCTTCGCATATTCCCACCGGTCTTCATGCCCGTTCACTACCAAAATCTGTCAGGTATCCTCTTGGTTTCCAGGTCTGGACAATAAAGGACCAGCTTATTAAGGATTTTGCCGGAACTCTTAAGATGATGGCCGACATGGGGTATAAGAGTGTTGAGATGTGTTCCCCTCCCGGATATGAAAGTTCAGGATTCGGTCCGCTCATGAAAATGACGGGAAAAGAGATGCGCAAAATAATGAATGACCTTGGTCTGCAGTTTGAAAGCACCCATTATGGCATGAATGAGCTCAGGAACAACCTGGATGAACGGATACAATTTGCTTCAGAATCGGGACAGAAGCAGATGATCCTGTCAAGCTTCGGTCTGCCGAAGAATGCCACTATGAATGACTGGATGAAAGCTGCTGATGAATTGAATAAAATAGGAGAAAGAACAAAAAAAGCCGGTATCCAGACCGGATTTCATAATCATCACGGTGAATTTGAAAAAATAGATGGTGTCCTTATTTATGATGCTCTTCTGAAACAGTTCGATCCCGAGCTTGTGAAAATGCAGTTCCAGGTTGCAGTTATAAATATAGGTATTAAAGCAGCGGATTATTTTTACAAATATCCGGGAAGGTTCATTTCTGCACACCTGGCTGATTATTCGGTACTCGACCAGAAGAGTGTTCCACTCGGCAAAGGAATTGTTGACTGGAAAGAATTCTTTGAGGCAACAGGTAAGGGCGGAGTAAAGAACATCTTTGTTGAAATGGATCCTGCGACGTTCAAAGATAGTGCACAGTTCATTCAGAATCTACAATATTAAATCCGGCGTACAGCGCCCGGTATCCGGCGTCCGGCGTACGACGTCCGGTATCCGTCAAATGGTATCGGGCGTCAGGAGTCGGTCATCCGTTATCAAAAAAAAATTACAATGAAAAAACTTTTGACATTCGTTACATTATGTTTGTTTATATCATGCAGCGTTACCGAAGAAACAAAAATCCCTTGTTACGCCTGGCTGAGCGGTCCGGGAGAAGCCACTGATGCTGATCTTGCAGCAAAATTCAAATTTTTGAAGGACAAAGGTATTGATGGATTAATGTATTCCGGCGGACAGGATCCCCTGACTTACAAAAGGGTCGGTAAGCTGGCAAAGGAAGCCGGGATGGAATTTCATACCTGGATACCAACACTTGTACAGCAACCCCGGCCTGAACTCAGACCTGAATTGTATGCAGTCAATGGCCTTGGCGAGTCGGCTTATGACAAGCCTGCTTATGTGGATCATTACAAATTTTTGTGTCCCAACCGTGAAGAAGTCTATCAATTCCTCGAAAACATGTATGGCAAGATTGCCGATTTACCGGAAGTCGATGGCATCCATCTCGATTTTATAAGATTTCCTGATGTTATACTTGCCCGGGGACTCTGGGAAAAATACGGTCTTTTTATGGACAGGGAGTTTCCTCAGTATGACTATTGTTATTGCGATAAATGTGTGGCAGATTTCAAGACAAAAACAGGCATTGATATAAAGTCGGTACCTGATCCTTCATCTGTACAGGAATGGAAACAATTCCGGTATGACCTGATAACTGACATGGTCAACCGGCTGGCTGTCATGGTCCATGCCAAAAACAAACAGATAAATGCTGCTGTTTTCCCCGGTCCTAACTCAATTGCGAAAAAAATAGTAAGGCAGGAATGGGATAAATGGGACATTGATGCTTTCTTCCCGATGAATTACAACGACTTTTATCTTGAAGGACCGGAATGGATAGGTGCAGTATCAAAAGAAGCTGTAACAACGATAAACAATTCCAAACCCGTTTATAGCGGGCTGTTCATCTGTCCTGAACCGGAAAAGAAAGCTGCTGAGAAGGATCCTGAGAACCACGGCCTTGTTCCGGGAGAACTGGAAGCAGCAATACGGGAATCAATGGAAAACGGTGCCGCAGGGATCTGTTTATTTACACCCGACCGGATGACTGCTGAAGGCTGGAAAGTATTTGAAAAGGCGATCAGAACAAAATACGTAAACAAGATATTCCCGTCTGAATAGCAGCGATACGGAACTCACCCCTAAATCCCTGCCTGCGCTGTCGCTTCGGCAGGCAGGCCCCAAGGGGGACTTTTGAATCTGAGCGCCCCCCTGGTAAGGGGTGGCAGGAAGGGCAGAAGTTGTTATAGTTGATGTTCCTGAGTTCTCTAAGGTATTACACTTTGTGGTTTAACAAAAGGATTAGCCGGATGATAAAATATCACAAATCTTCGTCAGGAAAGATTATTGCAGAACTGACAGATAATAAAGTAAAGATCGCCGAAGTCGGAGATATTCTTGATTTAATAGCTGAAATAGGACAGCATGACTGTAATGCTATGATAGTCAATGAATCATCATTAAATAAAGACTTCTTTGATCTGAAAACCAGGTTTGCAGGAGAAATACTTCAGAAATTCTCAAACTACAGGGTACAACTGGCAATCACAGGAAATTTTTCAAAATACCCCGGAAAAAGCCTCAGGGACTTTATACGTGAATGTAACCGGGGTAACCAGATATTTTTTGTTGCCTCATTCCCGGAAGCTTTAGACAGATTAGGATGATATTTATTTTACAGTGAACCGGACATCATAGTATTTCCTGAAAAAATGAAATCAATAAGGCAAATCATTGAGATAGTTATCTCCATGGCCGGATATGTTCCGCGAAGCGCCACTTTTTTCAGGACTATAATTATGACAGTTTCCCTTTGTTTTTCATTATATCTCACGTTTTTTAAACCTCTTAACCAGGGTATAGCAACAATATATTTTATTATTGCCGAGATACTTTATCTGGGTTTTATATCATCTGTCCTGCCGGAGAACGGATTGCGCAAACGGTTTATCATAAGATTGGGTGATGAGAGGAAGGGATACCGCGCATATGAGACCATCCTGGGATTTCTTTTCTTCCATAACGGTGCAAGTATAGGATATATAGCATCTTCCTCGCCCGGAACATTATATAATATTGACCACAGAAGCACTGTTTTCTTGATCCTTCCACTACTTATTGTCTTTGGTTTTATAATCAAGATATGGGCAGCAAAGGTGGTCTCTGTTGACATTTACTACTGGAAAGATATGTTCCTCGGAAGGAAGATCTGCGATTTCGCGGTAACCGGTCCATATAAATACTTCAGTAACCCGATGTATGGTATCGGTCAGCTTCCGGCATATGCGGCCGCATTATGGTACGGATCAGCATCCGGGCTCATTGCTGCAATTCTGAATCAGCTCCTGATCTTCAGCTTTTACTTCCTAGCAGAAAAGAAGTTCATTAAAAGGGTTTATCTGAGTGAAGTGAAATGATCCACCATCTCAAACCTGTAAAGATCTACGTATTAAAATACGTTTTTTAATACGTATTATAATACGTTGATACTACACCACAGTACCGTAACCTCATAGCACCGTAACGCCATAACACCGCAATACCGTAACACCGCCCCCCTACCTGCAGGCCATCACACCTTTGAAATATCCTATTGATTCGGCAATACCTGCAGCAGGATCTTTCATATCTTTTTCGAATTCAAGGCTGCATTTGCCTGAATATTTTATTTTTCTGAGAGTTGCCACAAAGCCCGGTATATCAATAACTCCCCTTCCCATTTCCAGGGTTTTACCTTCCTTTGAAGGCTTATCCACATCCTTTATATGAATATCATAGATCCTGTCCTTGTATTTCAGGATATCGACAGAGGGATTCTGTCCGTCACGGGTTGTATGACCTATGTCTATACATATCCCTATCCGCGGGTCCAGGTCTTTAATATGGTTCCATATATCTGTTGCATTCGGATAAAGGGGATTATCCGGACCATGGTTATGAATTGCCAGTCTGAAATCGTATTCCTTTATTTTCTGCTCAACATAAGGCAGCAGTTCGGTATTTGGAGCTCCGACAATCATTTTGACCCCGGCCATTTTGGCATATTCGAAAGCCTGGTCAACCGATTCTTTGGTTCTCATATAAATAACCCCCACCGTATAAACATTTATGCCTGCGCTTTTCAGTTTGCCGATAGTTTCTTCAATTTTCTCATGGGTGCTGTTAAGAGGAAGATGCATTTCCTTGAGCGAAAGATTGGTAACTCCCACCCTTTTCATTATTTCTATCATTTTATCCAGATTGAGCTGGGCGAAGGTAAAGCCAGCCATTCCAACCTCAAAGGCGTCCTTTGAGGTGAATTTCTTTGGCGGCATCGGGACAGACGCCGGTATATAAACCGGAGCAATACCTGCTGCCAGAAGACCTGCTCCCGACAATTTTAAAAACTGACGACGTGATTTCATAGTCAACTTCTGTTTTTGGTTTATTAATATTAAAGTATTCTTTATCAGGGTTTTCGCACAATCATGTTATTATCAATTAACCGGCTGTTATAGGACTGAATTATGGCTTTCAGCTTGTTTTCCATAAGCAAAAGCAGATCTGGTTCCTTCTCCTTTAAATCTATTTCAAGGAATTTGTCGCTCTTGTAGTTATATAATCCCACAGGCTTATAATCGATCATTATAAGAATATGATCCCTCATATACAAATGGTAGGTACTTCCGTTTGTATTAAATGCAAAGGGCTCATAAGAGTCGTCAAACAGGTCATTACCAAAAGCAATGAATTCCTCATCGTAATTAAGATAATGAAGGACTGTCGGCATAATATCAATCTGCTGTGCAATTCTGTTTTTAATTCCCTTCAGGTCGCTTCCCGGTTTATAAAGTATTACAGGGACAGAATAAAGGCCGAAGCTGTTCTGGAATTCCTTATGAATAGATTCATTTGTATGATCGGCTGTTATAACAAATAAAGTATTTTCAAAGAATGGTTCTGATGATATCTTTCTGAAGAATTCACCCAGGGCAAAATCTGTATATCCGACGACCTCTGCAATGGGCACCGGCCCTTTCTTAAACTTATTCCTGTATTTTTCCGGGACAATGAAGGGGTGATGAGATGAAAGCGAGAAGACAGATGCAAGGAAAGGTTGCGGGAATTCTTTCATCTTCTCTGCAAAATAACCGAAAAAGGGTTCATCCCATATGCCCCACATCCCGTCGGTATCACCAGAATATGGATAATCCTCATAACTGACATAATCTTCAAACCCCGACATCCTGGCAAATGAATCGAATCCCATCGATCCGCTCAGCGCTCCGTGGAAAAAAGTTGTGTAGTAGCCTTTCTTTTTAAGATGAGAGGCCAGGCCTTCAATCTGATTATTTGAATAATGTGATATCGCGTACGGCGTTTCGAGAGAAGGTATTGATGCAAGAATGGAAGGCATCGCGTCGATCGATTTTTTACCGTTGGCAAGGGAAACATCGAAAGTAAGGCTGACATTTATTAGAGAATCTATGAAAGGCGTATATCCGCTGTATTTTCCGCTATCAAGATCCCTGTTAAGTGCTCCTATATATTCACGGCCGAAACTCTCAAGTATGATCACCACTACATTTTCACTCTTCACCGGCTTATCGCCCGAGGGAATATGGTGTGGATCGAATAATACTTTAAGCTCGTCTTCATTGAAGAAGTTCTTTTTTTCCAGAGGTTTTTTCCCCGAAGTCCTGAAAATACTGAAAGGTGTGTTAAGAACAATTGCAACGTTTTTCGGATCTTTTACATAACGGGCTGCATTACTGTTTGATATAGGCCTTGTTGATTCATTCAGGCTTCCGCGTGCTCCCCCGATCATAAGTCCTGCGGCAAGCGGGATCATCAGGATATTGACAATAGTATAAACTGTTCTGTTTGAAGGCTGTGGCTTAACAGGTTCCAGCCTCCGGTAGAGCCAAACCATCACAACCCAGAGTGCAATGCAAAAGAGGGTTGCCGGCCAATAATCTATCAGAAACCTGAGTATCATCTTTAATATATTCGGTTCACCCTCGAAAGTCCCGAAAATATCCGATGTAGCTCTTTTGAAAACAAACCTGTAATAAACAAAATCGGCGGTATTTGCGGCAAATGCGACACCGTTTGTTATAAAGAACAGCCATGCAAGTGATTTCTGATATTTTCTTCCGTACCTGAAATCGAAAGGCACTAACTGAAACAGAATGAAAACCATGTTTATATATACTGTTGCCGAGATATCGAACAGTAAGCCCCCTCGCATTATCGTAAGGAATTCTCCGGCAGTAAGACCGGGGAACATTTTATTGTTGAAAACATAAAATCCGGCTCTTGAAACCGAAAAAAGCAGAAGGATAATTAAGATCCTATATATCAGAACAATATATATATTCCTGGAAAATAACCAGTTTTTCATCAGCCAGACTGTGATAAGAATTATTATAACCAAAACCCGTAACAGGCGATCATGCTTAATCCGGGCGCATAAAAGTATAAAAACTATTTAAAATAAATAAGCCCGGCGAATTGTACCATCCAGGCTTAATGAGGAATATTATTATTGCCAGCTTTAGTTTTGCTGAGAGTTTTCAATTTGTTACCTGAGGTTCTCCTTATTGAAATCTTCCATAAATCTGCTTGCTTTCTTTTTAGCTCCGATACCCATAATTGTGAACAGAATGACCAGAGCTGCCAGAATTAAAATAACAATTTTGGATGTCCCCGTATCTGCTTTTAATGTCTGTGTCAATCCGTGATAAAGAAGGTATAAACCATACAGCGAAACTGCAAGACCTACAATTGATCCGAGAGTAATACTCAATCCTGTTATAAATCCAAAAAGAGCAGATATAGGCATCATGACCATACAGGCAGCAGTTACCCTTATATTGGATTCAAAATCAGTGTTTCCCTTGCAGATTGCAGAAATAACAAGGAGTATCACAGCCCCTATAAATAATCCTATCACGGCGGCCACTATATACCATATAATAGCCATAATACCTGCTGCTCCTCCAAGCAGTCCGGATGAAACACCTCCAATTTTGAACAGGCTCCAGATAAATGCTATTATTCCTGCAACCACACCGTATATCACGGCTTTGATCAGAGGTTCTGCAATACCTCCCGTTGTTTTCATTGTCGAGAAGTATGTTTTGGGATCTTTCAGGACATCCTTCGATTCCTTTATAAGTGCATTGAAATCAATTGTAGAATTGCTCATAGTAATAAAGTTTAGATGTTTATAGTTAAGCACTACAAGTTAGAAAAAAAATCGAAGGGCCGGAAGAAATTTTTAATAAATAAATGAAGTCATTATTCAAGGTATGTATAACCATATAATCCCGACCTGTAATTTGAAAGGAATTCTCTTCCTTCCTCGACTGTAATGATACCCGATTTTACCGATGACGTAACCCATGATTCGACAGTCCGCACCATCTTTTTCGGATTATACTGGACATATTCAAGTACTTCTGCTATTGTTTCGCCATCGATAATCTGGTCTATTTTGTATCCATCCTCTTCAACCGAAACATGAACTGCATTTGTATCGCCGAAAAGATTATGAAGGTCACCGAGGATTTCCTGGTAAGCACCAACAAGGAACACTCCAAGGTAATAAGGTTCTTTTTGTTTTAACTGGTGGACGGGCAGATAATGTGAATTATTTCTGGTTGCAATGAAATTATCTATCTTACCGTCGGAGTCACATGTCATATCCTGTATTGTTGAAGCTACTGTTGGCTGCTCATTAAGCCTGTGTATCGGCACAATAGGGAAGATCTGGTCGATGGCCCATGCGTCGGGAAGTGACTGGAACAGAGAAAAATTGCAGAAATATTTATCTGACAATATCCTGGATATCTGTCGTAATTCTTCCGGGACATGTCTGGCTTTGCCTGCGATCTGGTATATCTTCCTGGCGACTGACCAGAAAAGTCTTTCGATCTGTGCGCGTGTTTTAAGGTCAATGATCCCAAGGCTGAAACGGTCGAGGGCTTCCTCGCGGATCTGCTGTGCGTCATGCCATGTCTCGAGCATCCTTGGCTGGCTGAAATTATCCCACAGGCCATAGATTTCCTTAACAAGCTCATGGTCGCTTTCATTTATTGCCTCCTCCACATCCCACTCAGGCAATGTGGTGGTCTCAAGAACCTCAAAAATAAGTACCGAGTGATGTGCGGTAAGTGATCTGCCCGATTCTGTAATAACATTCGGATGCGGAATGTTATTCTTATTACTGGCGTCAACAAAAGTGCTTACCGAGTCATTAACATATTCCTGCAGGGTATAATTTATACTGCTCTCACTGTTTGAAGAACCAGTTCCGTCATAATCAACACCCAGACCACCTCCGATGTCGACAAATTCAACGTTAAAGCCGAGCTTACGAAGCTGAACATAGAACTGTGATGCTTCCCTTAGAGCCGTTTTGATCCTTCTGATCTTTGTAACCTGGCTGCCGATATGGAAATGAATGAGGCGTATGGATCCCTTCATCTTATTTCTCTCAATATAGTCGATCGCTTCAAGCAGTTCACTTGATGTGAGTCCGAACTTGCTTATATCACCTCCCGATTCTTCCCATTTACCGCTCCCGCTGCTGGCAAGCTTAATCCTTATCCCGATATTAGGCTTCACCTTTAACCGCCTTGAAATAGAATTGATCAGCTTCAGTTCATTTAATTTCTCAACTACAATGAAGATCCTTTTACCCATTTTCTGGGCAAGAAGGGCAAGCTCTATATAATCCTCGTCCTTATAACCATTACAGATAATAAGCGACTCAGGATCAGTATTAATTGCAATTACAGCATGAAGCTCAGGTTTTGATCCTGCTTCAAGGCCTATGTTGAATTTCTTGCCATGACTTACGATTTCTTCAACAACAGGTCTCATCTGATTTACCTTTATAGGGTAAATTATGAAATTCTGGGCCTTATAATCATATTCCTCCGATGCTTTCTTAAAGCAGTTCGAAATGCTGATGATCCTGTCGTCGAGAATATCGGGGAATCTTACAAGTACAGGAGTTGAAACATCCCTCAGAACAAGCTCGTCGATAAGGTCTTTCAGATCAACACTGATACCATTCTTCTGAGGTGTAACTATAATGTTTCCCTTGTCATTTATTGAAAAATAATCGACTCCCCACCCGTTTATGTTATATAGCTCAGCCGAATCTTCAACACGCCATTTTCTCATTGCAAATCTGTCATAGTAGAAATAATTTGCAATGTTATTAAAATAACATATGAATAAGAAAAAATATATCAATAAAAATATGTAATTTAGCGCCCTTAATTTTAAAACACGATTACAATGAACAAAGGAACTGTTAAATTCTTTAATGTATCAAAAGGATTCGGATTCATCAAAGATGCTGATTCGGATAATGAATATTTTGTACATGCATCAGGCCTCGTAGACAAGATCAAGGAAAATGACCAGGTTACATTTGAACTTGCAGAGGGGAAAAAAGGCATTAATGCTGTGAATGTAAAAAAGGTACAATAAGAAATGAAAATAAAGAAGAGGCTGTTACGACAGCCTCTTCTTTTTATAACCTGCAGGACTCACCGGACCTGCTGGCAAAACTTGTAAAAGCCGGTTAATATAAACTGAATTCTATTTTTTCTTATCGGCTTTCTTTGCTTTCTTGGCAACACGTTTTTCTTTTAACGTTTTTGTGGCTTTTTTCTTTACCTTTTCCTGTTGCTTTGCTTTTTCGTGTGACATGACAATATTGTTTTGATTCGACAATTGGATCAATATAAAAAATTCATTGTTATTAAACTCTTATAAGTTTTTAACAGTATAATCATCGAACCAGAAAACTTGCAGCTTCTTCATCGAGCAGCCAGGTAATCCTGCCGTTTGCAGGAAGCACTAATGATGCCGGAAATTCCCGGTTGGTTTTAAATATCTGCTCAATCATCCCGGCTTTCGAATGACCGGTAACAAGGAAGGTGACCGCGTCGGAACTGTTGATAACTTTTCCTGTAATCGTAACCCGTTTTTGTCCGCTCACAGGATGAGTTGCCACTTCACATATTTTATCTGAGAAAAATGATCCGGAATCTGATGGGAATATTGAAACTGTATGACCGTCTTCGCCCATACCCAGGATAATATGATCAAAAACAGGAAGCCCCTCAAAAGAACGGGTATTTGCAATGATCTCCCCTGAATATCTTAAGGCTTCGACGGCCGGGTCTGCCTCTCCCCTGATCCTGTGGATATTCGTTTCAGGAATTTCAATCCTGCCCAGGAATAGTGAGCTGGCTGCCCCGAAATTACTTTCAGGATGGTCAGGAGGTACGCATCGCTCATCGCCCCAGAAAAAATGTACGTAATTCCAGTCCACTGCCCTTCTGTATTTTTCTGCAAGAACAGAATAAAGTATACCCGGAGTACTTCCTCCGGAAAGAGCAAGTGTAAACGGAGTTTTGTTTTCAGCTGCCTGCCTCATCTCATTTATAAGCTCCTCAGCAAAGGCTTCTGCAAGGCTGGCAGGGCCGGAGTAGATTTTGTATTGTCTCTTCACAGGGTTGAGGTTGAGGTTGAGGTTGAGGTTGAGTTATAATTCGCAAAAGTTGCCGTCTTCGGCAAGGTTCCTGCAGGGGTATCTCCAGGTCAGGCCGCATCCTCCCATAAGGTTGTCTGATATCTCCGGGCCCCAGGTTCCTGCAGGGTATCCGAAGACCTTAATCCCGGGGTTGTTTACCCAGGCATTCTGCACAGGTTCCAGGAATTTCCATGCTGTTTCAACTTCATCATCACGTGAAAAGAGGGTTGGGTCGCCTGTCATCACATCATACAGCAGTCTTTCATATGCCGAAGGTACCCTGATATTTGCCAGCTGACTGTACCGGAAATCCATATTTACATTTTTAACATTAAATCCGGATCCGGGCTCCTTCATATCAAATTTAAGAAGAATGCCTTCATCGGGCTGGATACGGATTATGAGCTGATTTGATGTCGTGATACCGTCATGCCTCTGAAAGAGGTGATGCGGAGTTCTTTTAAAGTGGATAACTATTTCTGTAACCCTTGTCGGAAGTCTCTTACCTGTACGCATATAGAAAGGTACTCCTCCCCATCGCCAGTTATTTATAAAGAACCTCATTGCTATATAAGTCTCGGTCCTGGAATCTCCGGGCACTCCTTTTTCCGATCTGTATCCCGTTACAACATCACCCCGGATCTTTGATCCTGTATACTGTCCCCTGATGACATTTTCCGATACCTCAGCTTCATGGAGGGGCTGGAGAGACTGAAAGACCTTGAGAATTTCGTTTCGGATTGCATCCGGACTAAGGGATGAAGGAGGTTCCATAGCTGTCAGCCCGACCATCTGAAGAAGATGGTTCTGCACCATATCCCTAAGCGCTCCTGATGAATCATAATAACCTCCCCTGTTCTCCACTCCTATACTCTCTGCAGCAGTAATTTCAACCCTGTGGATATAATTCCGGTTCCATAAAGGCTCGAATATACCATTGGCAAACCTGGTAACAAGCACATTCTGAACTGTTTCCTTGCCAAGATAATGATCAATCCTGTAAATCTGGTCCTCTTCAACAAGCTCATGAAGCTTTCTGTTCAGCTCCACAGCCGACCTGTAATCATAACCGAAAGGCTTTTCTATAATGAATCTTCTGAACCCGTTTGTCTGATCAGCCAGTCCGGCTTTTGCCAGGTTCCGGGCAATTATTTCATACATTGCCGGAGGTGTGGCAAAATAGAAAATATAGTTCTCTCCTGTATCAAAGGATGAATTAAGCTTATCAAGCTTCCCCCTGAGCCTGATGTATTCCTCCTCTGCTGAACTGTCCATCGGAAGATAAAATATACTATTTGTAAAACCTTCAGCCAGACGACGATCAGGGTTCTTCTCTTCTGAGAAAGCAAAAATGCTCTCCTTCATTTTTTCCCTGAAATTATCCTCAGTAAAATGAGTACGTCCGGTTCCCAGGATCGCAAACTTCTGTGGCAGAAGTTTCTGTCCCTTCATTGAAAACAATGCCGGTATGAGTTTCCGGGAAGTAAGGTCGCCGGATGCACCAAAGATCACAAGAGTAAGGCTGCCGGTTTGTTCCATATTATTCAAATAAATGCGGTAAGTTAATTAAAAATCAAACCTGATCATTGTAAATATTTTACAGGGTATTTCTGACAGCCCATACCTTTATTATATATTTAACATGTTTTTGATATATTTTCAATATTTTATTAATTTTTTTACATCTTTTTAAACCATTTTGATAGTTTTTATAATATATTTGCATCAGAATTTAAATTTTACCTGAATGAAAGCCACATTATCAGCAGCCATTAGGAATAATAACAGGAATACTAACTGTTACTGAGAATGGTATGTGGTCAGAAAATCATGAAGAACCGTTCTCTTAAAAGCAGAGAACGGTTTTTTTAAGTTTAATTACGAACAGATGAAAAAAGAAATTGAACAGTCCGGAATAAATAGCATGTACAGTAGCGAATTTGAACATGACAGTTGCGGGATAGGGTTTGTTGCTCATCTGAAGGGCAGGAAATCCCATAGCATTATCACTCAGGGTCTTGATATTTTAAGAAACATGACCCACCGGGGTGCGGAAGGGGCCGACAGTAAAACAGGAGACGGAGCAGGTGTCATGATCCAGATACCACGTGATTATTATCTTATACAGGGGTATGAATTACCTCCACAGGGTCAGTTCGGTACCGGTCTGCTTTTTCTTCCACGCAATAAAGAAGACGCCGCAGAATGTGAAAGGATACTTCTCGCGATCATAAAGGAGGAAGGCGTGAGCCTGATAGGATTCCGCGATGTACCGGTCAATAACTCAGTTCTTGGTGAAATATCTCTGGCTGCAGAACCATTTATCAGACAGATCCTTCTCGAAGCCGATATAAGTCAGGATGAACTGGAACGCAGGTTATATGTAATAAGGAAAAGAGCTGAAAGAGCTATCCGTGAATCCGGGATCAGTCAGAAAAAATCATTTTATATTCCTAGTCTTTCTACAAAAGTCCTTGTTTACAAGGGGATGCTGACATCGATCCAACTGGGAGAATACTTTTGTGATCTCATGGATAAAAGATTGCAGAGTGCAATAGCTCTTGTCCATTCGAGGTTCAGTACAAATACTTTTCCAGGCTGGGACCTTGCCCAGCCCTTCCGTATGCTTGGTCATAACGGTGAGATCAATACAATTAAAGGTAACAGGTTGTGGATGGAAGCAAGGGAATCAATTCTCCGTTCTGACAAGCTGGGTGATCTTTCCAGGATTTATCCTGTCATCGAGCCCGAAATGAGCGATTCGGCATCACTTGATAATGTTCTCGAGTTTCTGGTAATGAGCGGCAAATCATTACCATATGCAATGTCAGTATTGATCCCCGAATCGATAAATGCAAAAAATCCAATTTCCCCGGAGCTGCGCGATTTCTTTCATTATCACTCCACCTTCATGGAACCATGGGATGGACCGGCATCACTCATATTTTCTGACGGAAGATATATAGGCGGTATGCTCGACAGGAACGGCCTCCGGCCATCACGTTACCTGATAACAAACAGTGATCTTATTGTTATGGGATCCGAATCCGGAGTCCTGACATTTCCTCCCGGGGAAATAAAGGAAAAAGGGCGTCTCAAAGCCGGCAAAATGCTGCTTGTTGATACTGAAGAAGGAAAGATTTATTACGATGCAGAGCTTAAAAATAAGCTTGCAGCCGAATTTCCCTATGGGAGATGGATACAGGAGAATATGGTAACTCTCGATGAGATTGAAACAGGACATACTGTTCCCGCTGACATGGGTGCCGATTATGGCAGCTATTCAACTGTATTCAATTATTCGGTGGAGGATACCGAGAAGATCATCAAGGAAATGGCAGCATCGGGGAATGAACCTATCGGATCGATGGGTAACGACATCCCTCTGGTAGTACTTTCCGAGAAACCCTGCCGGCTCTTCAATTATTTCAAACAGCTTTTTGCCCAGGTCACTAATCCTCCTATAGATCCTATAAGGGAGGATCTTGTAATGACATTATCGGGCTATCTCGGTTCGCTTCAGCAAAACCTGCTGGATGAATCTCCCGATAAGGTCAAAATGGTCAGATTCAGAAATCCTGTAATATCAAATACATATTTCCAGGTGGTAAAGAACCTCCGGTATAAAGGATTTTCATCAGCCGATCTGTATATGCACTTCAATCCCTCAGAGGGGGCTGAAGGACTTGAAAGAGCTGTTACCCGTCTTTGTCACGATGCTGAAAAGGCTGTTGATGAGGGAAAGAATTATATTATCCTGTCTGACCGGGGCATAAACAGGGATTCTGCTCCCATTCCATCACTTCTGGCAGTCTCTGCTGTACATCACTATCTTATCGAAAAGCGCAAACGTATGCAGATCGATATTGTTGTCGAAAGCGCCGAGCCGCGCGAAGTGATGCATTTTGCTCTCCTGTTCGGGTACGGAGCAAGCATTATAAATCCGTATATGAGCTTTGCAATAATAGACAAACTCGTAAAGAACAAAGCCATCCAGCTCGATTATCAGAAAGCCGAAGCAAATTATATAAATTCGATAAACAAGGGTCTGCTCAAGATAATGTCGAAGATGGGTATAAGTACCCTGAGAAGCTACCGGTCATCACAGATCTTTGAAGCTGTGGGCATACACAGGGATGTGATCGACAGATATTTCGCAGGTACAACATCCAGGATAGGCGGTATAGGTTTGGAAGAAATCACAGAGGAAGTCCTTATCCCTCACAGGAAAGCATTTTCTGATGATGAAGGGCCCCGGCTTCTTGTTGAAGGTGTTTATTCATGGAGAAAGCATGGAGAACATCACGGATGGAATCCGGAAACCGTATCTCTTCTGCAATGGAGCACAAGGAACGGGGACAGGTCAATATTCAGGAAATATGCCGGTCTGGCAGATGCAGATACAATGAAACCCGGGTTCATACGTGGAATGTTAAGATGGAAAAAGAATCCGATCCCTGTGGAGGAAGTTGAACCTGCAGAAAACATAATGAAACGCTTTGTAACCGGAGCTATGTCGTACGGTGCAATAAGTCTGGAAGCCCATGAGACACTTGCGCTGGCAATGAACAGTATCGGAGGAAGGAGTAACACCGGAGAAGGTGGTGAAGACCCTCTCCGTTTCAAACCAAAGGAAGACGGCTCAAGTACACGGAGTGCAATCAAACAGGTTGCCAGCGGAAGGTTCGGTGTGACCACGGAATATCTTGTCAATGCCGACGAGATACAGATCAAGATCGCACAGGGTGCAAAGCCGGGTGAAGGAGGACAGCTGCCCGGGCACAAAATAGATAAGATAATTGCTAAAACCAGGTATTCGATACCGGGAATAACGCTGATCTCCCCTCCGCCTCATCATGATATTTATTCCATTGAAGATCTTGCACAGCTGATATTCGATCTGAAAAATGTCAATCCCGATGCAAAGATCAGTGTCAAGCTTGTTTCCGAAGCTGGTGTCGGGACCATAGCTGCCGGTGTTACAAAAGCCGGAGCCGATCTTATAACCATAAGCGGATTTGAAGGAGGTACGGGGGCCAGTCCTACTTCATCAATACAACATGCAGGTCTGCCTCTTGAACTGGGCCTTATTGAAACACAACAGACACTTGTGATGAATAACCTGAGGCGAAAAGTCATGTTACAGGCCGACGGACAGTTAAAAACAGGCCGCGATATTATAATGGCAGCTCTTATGGGTGCTGAGGAATACGGATTTTCAACCAGTGCACTCGTAGTTCTGGGATGTATTATGATGAGAAAATGCCATCTGAATACATGTCCTGCCGGAGTAGCAACACAAAATCCGGAACTGAGAAAAAGGTTCATGGGTAAAGCCGGTTATCTGGTCAATTTCTTCAGGTTCCTTGCAGAAGACGTAAGAGAATATCTTGCTGAACTTGGCTTCAGGAGCCTTGACGACATAATCGGACGGCTTGATCTTCTCGAGAGGACCACTACGAATGACAATTGGAAAACAAAGAAACTCGACCTCAGCTCTCTTCTCACTGTCCCTGCCGGAGCAGGAACCAATCCGTTCAGATGTATTGAAAAGCAGGGCAGCAAGCTTGAAAATGTGCTGGATCTCGAGCTGATAAGAGAAGCTAATAAGGCTATTCATGAGGGACATCCTGTAAATATTGAAATGAATATCAGGAATACTGACCGGACCACCGGAGCCATGTTATCTGGATTAGTCACACGGATTCACGGACCGGCGGGTTTACCGGACGGAACTATCAGGTGCAGGTTCAGCGGATCGGCAGGTCAGAGTTTCGGGGCATTCCTCGCTCCCGGTATCGAACTGCGACTCGAAGGTGATTCTAATGATTATCTGGGGAAAGGTCTCTCGGGGGGAAGAATAATTGTTGTTCCCCCACCGGAATCATCCTTTGAACCGGACAGGAATATTATAATAGGTAATACAGTACTCTACGGGGCAACAAGAGGTGAAATTTATATTTCGGGAGTTGCGGGAGAAAGATTCGGCGTAAGGAACAGCGGAGCAGTTGCTGTTGTTGAGGGCGTTGGCAATCATTGCTGTGAATATATGACGGGAGGCAGAATTGTTGTTCTCGGCATGACCGGCAGTAATTTTGCCGCGGGAATGAGCGGTGGCATAGCATATGTTTTTAATGAGTCGGGAAACTTTGACTACTTCTGCAATATGGGAATGGTTGAACTTTCACTGGTTGAAGAATCCGGAGATCTTAAGGAACTTCAGGAACTAATAAGACGTCATTACGAATATACCGGAAGCAGGAAAGCGGAAATGATCCTTAAGGATCCTTCAAGATATCTGCCAATGTTCATAAAGGTCATACCTTATGATTATAAAAGAGTACTCAGTGAACAAAAGCTGGAAGAGATCAAAAAGAAGATTGCCGATGTGGAGATGGATGTTGAATTTGGATCAAGAGTATAATTATTTAAGTGATAATAAGGTTTTATGGGAGATATTACAGGATTTTTAAAAGTCAGGAGAAAAGAAGCTGGTAACAGACCTCTTCATGAAAGGATATGTGATTACAGTGAAGTTGAGCAGACTCTGAACAGTGAGGACAGGATGCTTCAGGCTTCCAGGTGTATGGATTGCGGTATACCCTTTTGTCACTGGGCCTGTCCGGTTGATAATTTAATTCCCGAATGGAACGACCTTCTCTACAGGGGTGACTGGCGGGGAGCTTATGAACGTCTTCATGCAACAAACAATTTTCCGGAGTTTACCGGCAGGATATGTCCTGCCGGTTGTGAGCATGCCTGTGTCCTGAATATAAGTCATGAACCGGTCACGATCCGCGAGAACGAAGTTGCCATTACCGAAAAAGCCTTTGCCGAAGGATATATTAAACCGGCACCTCCAAAAGTCCGCACCGGGAAAAGAGTTGCAGTGATCGGAAGCGGTCCGGCAGGACTTGCTGCTGCCGACCTCCTGAACCATGCCGGCCATCTGGTCACAATGTTTGAGAAGGATGAAAAACCCGGAGGGATACTC
Source organism: Bacteroidota bacterium (assembly GCA_029564935.1). GTDB lineage: Bacteria > Bacteroidota > Bacteroidia > Bacteroidales > VadinHA17 > LD21. The sequence goes on along the minus strand of JAKQPD010000099.1, from coordinate 5,692 downwards.
CGGTTTGGAATTCCTGATTTCAAGCTCAGCAAGACTGTTATTGACCGCAGGGTTGACCTTATGATCCGCGAAGGAGTTGATGTAAGAACAGGAGTCAGGATCGGAACAGATATACCATTTGGAGAGATCATAATTAAGTATGATGCTGTTTGTATTGCAATAGGATCAGGATTTCCCCGCGACCTTAATGTGGAAGGCCGTGAATTCAGGGGAATTCATTTCGCAATGGATTTTCTGACAGCCCGGAACAGGGTGAATGCCGGTATTCTTACAGAAACTGACAGGGAGAAAAGTGCTGAAGGGAAGAGAGTACTTGTTATAGGGGGAGGAGACACCGGTTCAGATTGTGTTGGTACGGCTATCAGGCAGAAAGCAGCAGGTGTCACGCAGATCGAGATACTTCCAAAACCTCCTGCAGAGAGGGCTCAGGATAATCCGTGGCCCTGGTATGCCAGAATACTGAAGACATCAACATCTCACGAGGAAGGTTGTGAAAGGCTGTGGGGCATTTCAACAATCAGGTTCGTTGGAGACGGAAGTATTACCCGGGGAGCAGAGATTGAGGAAGTTAAATGGGAATCCGTCGGCGGGAAAAAAATAATGACACCTGTTCCCGGAACAAGAAGAGTCATTGAAGCTGATCTTATTCTGCTGGCACTGGGATTTTTACATCCGGTTACTGATGGATTTACGTATGGATCCGGAATTGAACTTGACAACAGAAAGAATATAAAAGTTGGTGATAATCTGTGCACTAACCTTTCAGGTGTTTTTGCAGCCGGAGATGCAGTAAGTGGTGCCAGTCTGGCAGTAAATGCAATAGCTTCAGGGAGGAAATGTGCAATAGAAACCGACCGGTTTTTGAGAAAAAATGACTGATTTTTTTGTCAAAACCGGGAAAATTTTGACGAACGGATATTTCCCGTAGGCCGGGAAACATATAATTCCATTAAAATTTAGATTCCTTTTCAATTTGTATTTAAATTTATCAAAGCTTTGGGTATGGAGTCCAAAGTTGTGTATAAAGTTTAAATAAGAAATGAAAGTCAGAATACAGGGCAGGCCCGGAAAAAGCTTTGCCCGGGTATGAAATGTTTTCACGCTTTGAATTGAAGAGAAATGAAAGAACAAGAAGTTGAAATCGGTAACAGTATCCTCTTTGAATTCCAGCGCTATGTAAGGGGAGAAATGACAAAGAGAGAAGAGTTCACATTCCAGAAGAACATCAGGAAGGATCAATATGCTGAAGCAGCAATAGAAGGTTTTACCGAAGTTCCGGAAGAAGAAGTCTCCTTCTTTACAAATCTGGCAGAGGAAGAAGAAGAAAAAAGAGTAAGAAACAGGAAGCGGCTAATTTACAGCATTATAGCTTCGGTAATAATTCTTCTGGTCGCCACATCGGCTTACCTTGTGGTCGAAAAGAAAATTTCGGTAAAACAGTTCAGACCGTTCAAATTTCTGAACAGTGGTACACCGGCACTTATGAAGGTTGTGACTAATCAGGCTCAGATTGCAGGATTTCAGGCATTTGAATCGATGTCACAGATGACAATCCCTGATATCAGAACTGTTCCTTCGCTTCCCCAGGTTACTCCTGATCCTGCACCTGTGATGGTTCCGGCTGATTCACTGGACACGGGAGAGAATACAATCCTGGCAACGGCTGCCCCTGCAGATAATTCAGAATCAGTGCCGGCCACACCGGTCTCAGGATCTGACCAGCAGAATAAAGCCGACACAACAGCTGCATTATCGAATCCGGCAGGTTATATTGCACCCCAGCCTGTCTCAGGGAATAATGGCTTTACTAAATATATTGAAGAGAACATCAGGAAACCTCAGACACTCACTGAAGGAGAAAATGCAGTAGCCGTTGTAAGCTTTGTTGTAAGGGCAACCGGAAATATAGACAGCATTAAAGTACTCAGCAGTCCGGGTGAAGAATATACAGCCGAAGCTATCAGGCTTATAAAAGAAGGTCCTGCTTGGAAGCCTGCGGAAAATAACGGAAGGATCATTGAAGATGAAAAAATGCTCAGGATCGTTTTCAAATAGAAATTTCAAGAACCAGCTATAACTTAGACCCAAAAATAAAGCGGATGCCATTACAGCATCCGCTTTTTGATTTTACATCTTAATCCCTTACATTTTTTAATTCAATCTCTCTTACAGTTATAATCTTCAAATTATCTGTCAATCCGGATTTTCTTAGAAATGTTTCCCTGTCTTCTCCACTGAACTTCAGGATATTCGTACGTGTATAACGCTGTTCCGGGGGCAGATCACCATCTCCCACCAGTCTGTTCACCCAGGAATTCACTACCCTGATCTTCAGTTTATTATTACCTTCCTGTACAAAACTGCTTATATCCAGAACAAAGGGAGCGATCCAGGTTACACCGGCAAACTGATCATTGATCCAGACAGCGGCAATCTCCTGAACATTTCCAAGGTCACAATATATCTTTCGGTCCTTGGTTATACTCCGGTCAATATTAAAGAATATTAAATACTCGGCCGGTCCGCTGTAGTATTTGATCCTCTTATCTTTGAAATCCGTCCAGGATTGAAATTCATTAATTGTTATCATCTCCTCCGGGCCCCAGCGATTAAGGAATTTAATTTCTGCTGAAGAAGATATGGGTATCTCAGAATATGGCTCTGCTTCATTGAATGACAATTCCCTGCCGTCGGAAAAGCGGAGTGTGTAATTACCCGGTTGCGAAAACCTTGCAACAATATTGTTTTCTTTGAAATAACAATCTACAGCAGGAAATAATGAACCTGCCAGTCCCGGCACAGGGAAGATTTCCTTTCCATCTTTCACCACTCTTGTAACATGATTGCCGGTCTGACCGGGAGAAAACACTACAAATACCGAACCTTCCGGATTTAAATGTATTGGGACATAAGTGAACTGTCCGTCATCGATATATATCGCCGGCTTTTTTATTTCACCGCTCATCGGATCCCATAATTCGGGTATTTTGCCTGAAACTCTGAATTTGCATACAACCTCCTCATATCTGTCCGGAAGATCGGTAAGATATCTGTACTTAGTATCATAGATACCATACCTGGCAAGACGGTTTACAACAAAGTATATTTCCTCCTTACCTGTTGTCCTGTGTATATATTCAATAAATGTGCTGTCGCCTGCTGAAGAGAAAGTGAAATCCGGACCCGGACCGGAAGACTTTAAAACCTCACCCGGAGATTGTCCCCAGACGACTTTCCCCTTTCCGTAGTTGTTCACTTTAGTATTTTCGCCGTCAATATTTCCCCAAAGCCTTCCGGCAATTTCAGAAACCTCTCTATCAGCATCAGGGTACTCTGCCAATCCTGTGGATCTCTCAGGTTTAGGTCCTATAAGGATCATTCCGTCGCGAACCAGTTTCTCAAGCTTTCGCATCAGCATGATATTAATGGCTTTTTCTTCGGGAAGAACAAGGACTGAGTAAGTCATTCCGTCGGGAAGTACAATTCTTCCATCTTTAATCTTTACCCTGTCAAGCAGAACACCGAGGCTGCATTTATCCCAGTCGTATCCCGGATCAAGGTCGGTAACCTCTTCCTTAAGAAAAACGAAATTAGGAGTATCATCACCGTAATAATACAGGGCATCTGCAACAAAGCTCCCCTGGGAGAGAAGAAAAGAACAGCGGTTCATATATCTTATAAATGCCTCAGATTCTTTCCACCATGTTACATGCCTGTTCATGTGTGTTCCGGCAAAGTATTCATTGCCGGGTTCTCCGTATTCGTCAGGAGAAGCAGTATATGTATGCCAGACTATCCTGTTCACCCCTGAGCAGAATATTCTGTCAATCACATTCTTACAATCTTTCGGAGGCCTTTCCCAGTGTGGTCCTATGCTTGTAGGGCCTTCTGCGGCAACAAATTGTTTTCCGTAAACATGAGCTACACTGGCACTCTGTTTAACACATAGTCTCTGTGCATCTGATATTCTGTGTGTATTTGAACGTACCCAGAATTCACCCATAGGAACGTCATTATAGCCCATTGTCTTAATTGCATCGATAGGTGCTGAATGTGGTCCTCCTGATTCAGGATGTGTGTATACAGAGTTCTGATGTGCAATTTCTGAGAATGTCCTGTAAAATTCATCAGCGATCAGATCGCTTACGGTCCTGCGGAAATCATGAAGGAAACGGTTTGAAATATCGCGGTTTACAACGATCCTGTTTGTTATTACCGGCATATAATCAGTCATATCATATCCCCTGAGTTCCCTGAATTTCTCCATGAATCGGGGAGTCCAGTTTGCAACTCCCATTTCCCAGCTGTCGGTATGAATGAATTTGAGGGAATTTCCCTCCTGCTTTGCTTTAGTAATCAGCTTTGAGATTACATCATCGTTGTACTGAAGTAAGGCATCCCTGCTCAAGTGATCCATTGAAAGTCCGTCCCAGCCGTCACTCGAAGTTGAAACCTTAACCCCCGTGCAGGTCATACCGTATCTGATAATTGTCCATTCTCCCTCAGGCACATCCCATTCAAGAATTCCGTTGTTAAAGAATCCTGTCACATCAAATATGTCATCCGGGTTAAGCGGATTAATGGGTTCTTCAACATAATCCTCCCTTAATTTGTAAAGAGGATAAATGCCTGACCAGCCAATCCGGTCGCGCAATATTTTTATTCCGTAATTTTTGATTCCAAGGGTATCCTGGTAAGCAGGATTCTTTCTTATAGCCTGAACAAGAATATCTTTATACAGTAACTCAGATGGCGGGTCAGGCAGGGCAGAACTGATTTTTGCCGGACCCCTGAAATCTGTTTCGCTCCATGTTATTTTCTTCATTGCGATTTCGGGGGTAACGGATGGTCCGCCCGGGTTCCATCCGCTCTGGACATTGATCGTCAGTTCCAGACCGAGGCGGTCAGCCTCCTTTACTGCATGACCATATAATTCCATCCATTTTTCGCTCAGGAATGCCGGGCCCGGATCTGTTTTTTTTGCCACAGTATAATTGGATGATCCTGCATCAAAGATAATTGCTCCCCCGTAACCGTTAGCCTTCATGGCTTCAAGATCCTGTGTTATGCACTCTTTGGTGATGTTGCTGTTGAGCCACCACCAGAACGCTCTCAACCTTGCATAAGGAGGAGGATCCGGGAAATCAGCCCTGAGGTCAGGGCTGATCTCTTTCCTGAATCCTTCATTTGTCACAGTGTTCCTGCAGGAACAGCCGGCAATCAGGCTTAAAATCAAGACTGATGCCAGCTTCCCTGTGAAATGTTTTATTATTCCCATCCCGGATTTTGCTTAAGCACATTATCCTTGTTTGTATCAATAACAGTCTGGGGTATTGGCCAGAGATTATAATCGAAGGTCAGTGTAGCCTGCGCTTCGGGCCAGTAAGCATATTGTGATATACGGTCTACAGCTATGGTTCCACCCATTCTCAGTAAGGTGTTCCATCTGCACTCTTCATAGACCAGTTCACGTGCACGCTCGTCGAGAATCAGGTTGAAATTATCATCCATATCGGCAGCAGTAACCAGATAAGTACACTGAGCCCTGTTTCTGAGAAGATTTATATCATTTGCAGCACCGTTTTTATCACCGCTGCGTTGCTTAGCCTCTGCTCTGAGCAGTATTGTCTCGGAAAGCCTTATGAAATAATCATCACGGAAAAGATTGCTCCTGTTTTCTCCGGCATCCAGT
>JAKQPD010000094.1 GCA_029564935.1 Bacteroidota bacterium | reverse complement strand
TATGCCCCGGGTATTTAAAGCAACCGAAATAGAAAAAGAAGAAAAAGAGATAAAACGCGATTATCTCGACAGACATATGCCTCATGTATTCTGCCCCGACCAGGTGAAAAGAGGTGAGAAATTCGTGGTTAAGGTTAAAATGGGCGAAGAATATCCCCACCCCGATGAATATGATCATTTTATTTCTGTAATCCAGCTCTGGAACCGCGAAACACTGCTGGCAGAAACAAGATATACAGCAGGTGTATACGGAAACCTGCCTTCCCAGGTTGAGGTCGATTTCTATATCGTGGCCCCCGACGTTTCCATGAACCTCTCGGCTATGGCTGTTTGTACCAAACACGGTCTGTGGCAGAGCGAGGACAAGGCGGTTAAGGTTGTTTAGGTTACCGGCGCGCGGTGTGCAGCATGCGGCATGCGGCGTGCGGCATCAGACGTGCGGCATCGGGCGTGCGTTATACGGTAGCCTGGAGCCGGACGCCACCAGCCGCTAACCGGTCGCCGGATGCCGGAAACCGCTTTTTATTCAGTTCCATGCTGATAATAAAGATCATCTTTATTATCTTTGCGTGCCAAATATATACTGTCCGATGGCTAAAAATGATTCCAGGAAAAAACGAAACTGGCGCGATAAATACAGGTTTTCTGTAGTCAACGACACAACTTTTCAGGAGATCTGGAGAATCAAGCTGACACAATATAATGCATTCCTTCTTATAACAGCAATTGTACTGTTTATAATAGGAGCAACAGCTTCCCTGCTGGCTTTTACAAACCTGAGGGAAATGATCCCCGGGTACCCCGACATAACAATGAGACGGAATATTCTCATGAGTGCAATCAGGCTCGATTCACTCGAAAAGGAACTGGAACGCAGGGATAAGTATTTTGCAAACCTGAATGCAATAATCTCGGGAAAAGAACCAGCCGGATCATATTCTGCGGGTGATACTACTGGTTATCGTGGTGAGGTCACTTTCCGGAAAACTCCCGAAGACTCCGCTCTGAGAGCCCGGGTGGAGAATGAAGAGAAATACAGTCTCACTGTCGGGTCTGTCTCTTCTGAAAACCAGACTAATCTTGCCAGCCTTCACTTTTTCCCGCCCGTGAAAGGGATAATCTCCGGGAAATATGATCCGCGTACACGACATTTCGGAACGGATATTGTAACTAAACCTAAATCGCCGGTATCTGCAGCCCTTGATGGTACTGTTATCTTTACAGGCTGGACAATGGAAACAGGATTCGTAATTCAGATCCAGCACCCTAACAACATCGTTTCGGTATATAAGCATAATGCTAACTTGCTCAAGGAAACCGGAGATAAAGTAAGGGCAGGAGAACCTATATCTGTTGTTGGTGGTTCGGGAGAACTTTATACATCCGGCCCCCACCTTCATTTCGAAATCTGGTATAAGGGTAGCCCCCTCGACCCTGAGAAACATATCCTTTTCTGAAATATACCTGTCTGAACATGCCTGTCAATCTAGCAATTTTAGGATCAACCGGATCAATCGGGACCCAGTCACTTGATGTCATCTCAAGATATCCTGACCGATTCAGGATTTCTGTTCTTACTGCGGGGGATAATGTTGATCTGCTTGCTGAACAGGCATTAAGGTTCAATCCCGATTCGGTTGTGATCGGCAATAAAAAACATTATCAGGACCTGAAAAAAAAACTGAACGGGACGGGAATTAAAGTAAGTTCGGGAGAAGATGCAATAGAACAGGTTGCCGCAGAATCCCCGGCCGATATGGTCTTAATAGCAATCGTTGGTTATTCGGGACTCAGACCGACTATCGCGGCAATAAGATCCGGGAAAAAGATCGCTCTGGCAAACAAAGAGACTCTCGTTGTAGGAGGTGCGCTGATCAGGAACATTCTGAAAGGATCGGAAAACCGACTGATCCCTGTCGATTCGGAACATTCAGCAATATTTCAGTGTCTTGCCGGGGAGAAAAGCCTGTCTGTAGAAAAGATAACACTTACAGCTTCAGGAGGGCCTTTTTTAAATATCCCGGTTGAAATGTTAAGGGAAGCGACTCCGGAAGACGCATTAAGACATCCCAACTGGAGTATGGGTGATAAAATCACAATTGATTCTGCTACAATGATGAATAAAGGGCTGGAAGTGATTGAAGCCAGATGGCTCTTCAATCTTGAGCCGGAGCAGATAAAAGTGATAATCCATCCGCAGTCGATAATTCATTCATTCGTTCATTTTACTGACGGATCAGTTAAAGCCCAGCTGGGTATTCCCGATATGAGGATCCCGATCCTTTATGCTTTAAGTTATCCGGAAAGATTCCGGTCCGACCTGCCCCGGCTCGATCTCAGTAAATATCCTTCCTTCACTTTTAATGAGCCGGACAATGATAAGTTCAGAAGTCTTGCGCTTGCATACAAGGCATTGGACAGGGGAGGTAACCTGCCCTGTATTCTGAATGCCGCGAATGAGGTGGCAGTGTCGGCATTTCTGTCTGAAAAGATCGGATTCATGCAAATACCCGACGTAGTTGAGTATACAATGGAGAAAGATCACTTTATAGCTGACCCGGGACTTGAAGACCTGGAGTTTTCAGACATGCAGTCAAGGGTGACTTCAGGAGAGTACATTAATAAACACGTAAAAGAAAAATGACAGTTCTTATTAAAATACTGCAATTCGTTATAAGCCTTTCAATTCTTGTAATAATACATGAGCTGGGGCATTTTATTTTTGCCAAGATATTCAAAACGAGAGTTGAAAAGTTCTATCTGTTTTTTGATCCGTGGTTCTCTCTGTTCAAATTCCGGAGAGGAGAAACAGAATACGGGGTAGGATGGTTGCCTCTCGGGGGGTATGTTAAGATCTCCGGAATGATTGATGAGTCGATGGACACTGACCAGATGAACCAGCCTCCCCAACCATGGGAATTCAGATCAAAAAAAAGCTGGCAGCGCCTGCTGATCATGACCGGCGGTGTTCTTTTCAATTTCCTTCTCGCCCTTCTGATTTATGTAGGGGTCCTTTTTACCTGGGGTGAAACATATCTTCCTACAAGGAACGTAAAATATGGGATTGTCACAGATTCAACAGGCTATAAACTTGGTCTGAGAAACGGAGATAAGATAATCTCGGTTGATAACCAGTATATTGAAAATTTTTCTCAGATTATTTCCGATATATTACTTAATGACCGGAAAACAATTCAGGTAGAACGGGATGGTCAGATTGTAAACATCGATGTGACAATGGAATATATTAAGAAAGTCCTTAAGGGAGAAGGGATGATTGAACCCAGGACTCCTTTCGGACCTTTCGTTATTTCATCTTTTGCAAAAGAATCTCCGGCCAGTATTGCAGGTATTCAGGTAAATGACGAACTGGTCGGGCTCGACAGCAATAAATTCATATGGTATGATGAATTTCAGGGTTACCTCGCTGCCCATAAGAACAAGCCGGTTATTATGAACGTCATTCGTAACGGACAGCCCGTTGATATATCAGTTACCCCGACCGCTGCCGGATTTCTTGGTATTGTACGGAACTGGTCGGTTGACAAGGTGTTTGAACTCAAGACTATAAAGTATGGTCTGCTCGGGTCCATTCCGGCAGGGATTAGAAAAGGATTTAATACTATTGGTGATTACCTCAAACAATTCAAGCTCATTTTCTCGAAAGAGACAAAAGCATATGAATCACTCGGAGGGTTCATTACGATCGGCAGTATATTCCCGGGTATATGGGACTGGCAGTCCTTCTGGACACTTACCGCCTTCCTCTCGATCATTCTGGCAGTTATGAACATATTGCCTATTCCCGCTCTGGACGGCGGCCATGTGATGTTCCTGCTTTATGAGGTTGTCACAGGACGGAAACCAAGTGATAAATTCCTGGAATATGCCCAGATCGTCGGGATGGTAATACTGTTTTCCCTGCTTATCTATGCAAATGGTAACGATATTGTTAAATTGCTTAGAAAATTTTTTTAATTTTGCCGGACTTGTTAATGAATAAAGAATTTATAACTTTGTACAAATTTTAAAACTTAATGAGATGGGAAAGATAGGTGTAACGGAGATAATTCTTATTCTGCTTGTTGTTGTACTGCTTTTCGGCGGACGTAAGATCCCTGAACTTTTAAAAGGTATCGGACAGGGGATGAAGGAATTCAAGAAGGCTTCAAAATTTGACCCTAAAGAAGAATAAAGTATTCAGAACGATAAGGATTATTTTATTTCAGATATCATAAGGGCTGGGGAAGCCCTTTTTTATTGACCTGTAGTTATGAAATCCTCTCAAACATTCGATTTTAAACCCCCTTTTAGGGGGTTGGGGGTATAGCCGTCAACCTAACGGAGTTTCGTGTACAAAAGTTTCCCCTCCTTTTTTTAAGGAGGGGTGGCCAGACCACAAAATCATTTAATGTGCAGAAATATTGATGTTCTGGCCGGGGTGGTTTATTTTATTCTGAGAACTAAGTTCCCGTTTCCTAATTACTTCTTAACCACCCCGGCCAGGAAAAGGACAATTGTAAACATTTCAAAATTTGCAATCCCGGCCACCCCTCCTTAAAAAAAGGAGGGGAAACTATAGATCTCTAAAACCTTAGGTTGACGGCTATGGGGTTGGGGGGTCAACATCCTCATATTTCTGATCCCTCCTCCGGGGCTCGAAACCTGCTTCTTTAATAATTCCCCTGAGATCATCAGTGCTGAAATGGTTGTCTGAACCTGCAGCACTTACAACATTCTCTTCAATCATTATTGATCCCACATCATTCGCACCCGCATGGAGCGATAACATTCCCACATCCTTTCCCACAGTAAGTACCGAAGCCTGAATATTTTTTATGTTTGTCAGCATTATCCTGCTTATTGCTATCAGCCTTAAATAATCAGGAGGGTTGTAAGTGCTTTTGATACCCATTTTCTCCCTGAGCTTTGTACCTTCATCCTGGAACGGCCAGGGGATGAAAGTTATGAAACCGTAACTGCCCTCAGGTTTTTCCTGCTGAAGTTCCCTGAGTTTGACAAGATGTTCGATCCTTTCACCGACAGTTTCAATATGGCCATACATCATTGTCGCAGATGTTGGCAGATTTAGTTTGTGTGCAACTCTCATCACTTCGAGCCATTCACGGGACGATGATTTTACCGGTGAAACAATTTTCCTGACCCTGTCTGACAATATCTCGGCGCCTGCACCAGGCAAGGAATCCAGCCCTGCATCCATCAGCCTCGTAAGTATATCAGAAATTGTCAGTTTCTCTTTTTTTGCGAGAAAAGTTATCTCGGGAGGTCCAAGGGCATGAAGCTTAAGCGTAGGATACATTTCCTTCAGATTCCTGAAAAGCATACAGTAAAATTCGAGTCCGAGATCAGGATTCATTCCACCCTGTAACAAGAGCTGATCACCCCCAAGACTGAAGAGTTCATCAATCTTGCTTTTATATTGTTCTAATGTTGTTATGTATGCATCAGGGGAGTTTTTAGTTCTGCAGAAATTGCAGAAAGCGCATTGTGAAAAACAGATATTTGTAATATTGACGTTCCGGTCGATCATCCAGCCTGCCTTTCTGCCCGGATTATGTATCTCCCTGATCATGCCGGCGACGAACATAAGCTCATCGAGCGGCGCATTCATATAAAGTGAGATCCCTTCTTTTGTATCAAGAGGTACAAGCTTAAGAGCTTTATCGTACAATTGATCTGTAGTCATCCGGTAAAGGTAGTGCTTTGAATCCGAAAGAATCAATTATTTAATTAACTTTACGGCTTAAAAATTGTCTGATCCATACATGAAGCCGGAATTAAGAAAGATACATAGGATAACTCCCGATCAATCTGTTGTTTGCATCATCGGGAAGGATGAGATCCCCGACACAATTGTTCTTACCAGAGAAGAAAGAGAGTATGCTGTAAAACAGCTGCGGACCGGTGAAGAAATTGTATTTATAAATTCATATTTCAAGTGCACCTACTTTGTCAGGATAAAAGACGGACTGAGCGGATTCAAAGCCAGTGAAGAGCTTCGAAAAGCTGCTTCCGGGATGAAGAAGCTGATCAGATCTAATGATCACATTGAACTTGTAATAACTTCATGGGATGTTTATGAAAGATCTGTTGCTGACTTTGCCGAAGGATTAATCCTTAGTATCTACAAATTTGATAAGTATAAAACAAAGGATGAAGATGATGTCCCTAAAAAATATCCTTCGGTCCTGCTTTTGCACGGCAACCTGGGAAGGGCCGAAATAAAGTGGCTTGATGATCTGACCGATGCCGTTTATCTTGCCCGGGATCTTATTAATGAGCCTGTCAACCATCTGAATTCGCTTGCTCTAGCCAGTGAAATAGAAAAAACAGGTAAGAATGCAGGATTCAGGGTTGAGGTTCTTAACAAGGGAAAGATTGAGGCACTGAAAATGGGTGGCCTATTGTCTGTGAATAAGGGTAGTGTCGATCCTCCTGTATTCTGCATCCTTGAATGGCATCCGCAAAAACCGGTGAACAGTAAACCATTTGTTCTTGTGGGGAAGGGCATAGTTTATGATACCGGCGGGCTGAATATCAAGACAGGCGATTATATGATGCTCATGAAGGGAGATATGGCAGGTGCAGCGGCTGTTACAGGAGTATTCCATACCCTGGCAAAAAATAATGTTCCCCTGCATATTATAGGTCTTATCCCGATCACCGATAACCGTCCGGGAGGGAATGCATTTACACAGGGAGACATTATAACAATGTTCAACAAAATGACTGTTGAAGTCGGTAACACAGATGCTGAAGGGAGACTGATTCTCGCGGATGCGATCAGCTATGCTTCAAAATATAAACCTGAACTTATAATCGATGTGGCCACTCTGACCGGCTCTGCAGCATCAACATTCGGGAACCAGGCAATGGCAATGATGACAAATGCCGGCCGTAAATACATTGACCTTCTTGCAGAATGTGGTAATGAGGTTTATGAGAGAGTAGCCGAGCTTCCATTTTATGATGAATATAATGAAGCTATCAAATCGTCGGTTGCGGATATAAGGAATATCGGGGGAAGGGAAGCGGGAGCCATCACTGCAGGAAAATTCCTCGAACATTTTGCAGAATATCCTATCATTCATCTGGATATTGCAGGAACGGGACTTCTGAAGAAGGATGATCATTACAGGCTTAAGGAGGGAACGGGTTCAGGTGTGAGGCTCCTTTCGTTATTCCTGAAAAAAACAGCGGAAGAATATAAAAAACTGAAATGAAACATGGAAACTAAACCTATACTTGCAGGTATCTCACAAGGTGATATAAATGGTATTGGTTATGAGGTTATAATCAAAACCCTGATGAACAATCTCATAAATGAATTTTGTGTGCCTATTGTATATGGTTCGCCAAAAGTAGCCGCCTATCATCGTAAGGCATTGAACATTAATAATTTCAGCTTTAACAACATAAGATCTGCCGATGATGCTAACCCCAGAAAGGCAAATATGATAAACTGTCTTGACGATAATGTGCGGGTCGAGCTTGGCAAATCAACACCACAGGGAGGTGAAGCCGCGCTTGTTTCACTTGAAAAAGCTGTTGAAGATCTCAAAAACGGTAAAATAGATGTGCTTGTTACTGCACCGATTGACAAGAAAAACATTCAGTCGGATAAATTCAATTTCAGAGGGCATACCGAATACCTTAGATCCAGAGCCGGAGCGGATGATGTTCTGATGTTCATGATAAGTGAGAATATGAGGATAGGATTTGCCACCGGTCATATCCCCCTGAGAAAAGTTCCGGAAGTTCTGACAACGGATCTTATAGCTCGTAAGTTAAGACTTATGAACCAATCCCTTCTGATGGATTTCGGGATACGTAAACCCCGGATTGCCGTTCTGGGACTTAATCCTCATGCGGGAGATAATTCACTTCTGGGATCGGAAGAAGCAGAAGTGATAATTCCGGCCATAAAGCAGGTTGAGAAGGAAGGTATTATTGCCTTCGGTCCGTTTCCTGCCGATGGATTTTTCGGAGCGGGATCATTTACAAAATTTGACGGGATATTGTCAATGTATCACGACCAGGGCCTTCCCCCTTTCAAGGCATTATCATTTGATTCGGGTGTTAACTATACTGCCGGACTATCTTTTATAAGAACATCTCCTGTTCACGGGACTGCATTTTCAATAGCCGGTCGTGGAGAGGCATCGGAAAATTCATTCCGCCAGGCAATTTATTTAGCCTGCAGTATCTTCAGGAACAGGCAGTTCTATCATGAGATATCCAAAAACCAGCTTAAACATCAGGAAATTGATCTTCGTTCCGACAAGGTCGATGAACTTCCGCCTGACATTTTTAATTCTGAACAACCATTATGATCGACTATATAAGAGGGACAATTTCCCAGCTCACACCGACGTTTATGACAATTGAGACCTGTGGTGTAGGTTATTTTCTCAACATCTCCCTGAATACATTTACAAGGCTTGAGGGTAAGACTGAATGCAGAATACTTGTACACGAAGTGATAAGGGAAGATGCTCACCAGCTTTACGGATTTGCCGATAAGGAGGAAAGAGATATTTTCCGCCTGCTGATCTCAGTGACCGGTGTAGGTGCTTCAACAGCAAGGATGATGCTTTCGTCACTCTCGCCTCCTGAGATTGAGAAAGCTGTATTAGGATCAGATGTAAATACACTCAAAGGTGTGAAAGGCATCGGATTGAAAACAGCCGAGAGAATTATAGTCGATCTCAGGGATAAAATTGGTAAACAGGCAGGAACAGGTGAAATATTTGCACCTGCAGACAATACAAAGAAGGAGGAGGCGTTATCTGCTTTAGTGATGCTTGGGTTTGCCAGAGGCGCTGTCATAAAAGCCCTTGACAAAATAGTAAGGGAAGACAGGACCCTGACTGTTGAGGACATGATAAAGAGAGCGCTGAAGAACTTGTAAAACAGAATATAATCCGGATTGGGATCAGGGAAAGTATATAAAGATATCCTGGTATGTTTTTGTCTTATACTGTTAGTTTCCTTTATCATTAATCTCAGGGAAGCAGACGGGCAGACACCTTCCAGATCTTCCGCTGCCCAGGATACGACCCCCCGGCCGGTACTGAAGCTTCAGGATGTTTCAGGGATACCCTGGGAAGTAAGGAATAAAAATCCTCTTTACCTTAATAATCCGTCAAATATCACATCAAACGTGATATATGATCCTGAGAAGAACGAGTATATAATTTACCAGAAAGTAGGATCGTTTGATTACCGGACTCCGGTCCATATGAGCCCTGAGGAATTCAGGAAATATGAATTCGGAAGGGCAATGCGCGATTACTGGCAATCAAGAATTTCAGGTGATGTGGCAGGATTCAGATCCAACCTTATCCCGCAAATACAGGTAGGGGGTGAAACATTTGACAAAATATTCGGGAGCAATGTTATTAACATAATTCCCCAGGGATCAGCTGAACTCATTTTCGGGATCAACATTTCCAGAACGGAAAATCCGACTCTTTCGGAAAAACTGCGGACCATTCCCACATTCGACTTCAAGGAAAAGATCCAGATGAATGTCACCGGTACCATCGGCGACAAAATGGAACTGGGGGTTAACTACAATACTGATGCTATGTTTGAGTTTGAGAACAGGACCAAGCTTCAGTATTCAGGAAAGGAAGATGAGATAATAAAGAAGATTGAAGCCGGTGATGTTACTCTTCCTCTTACAGGTACACTGATAACAGGAAGTTACAGCCTTTTCGGCCTGAAAACTGAAATGCAGTTCGGAAAGCTAACTGTGACAACAGTACTTTCCCAGCAAAAGGGAGAATCATCCGTGATACAGGTTGAGGGTGGAGCCCAGCAGACCGAATTTGATATTTTCGTCGACGATTACGAAGCAAACCGTCATTTCTTCCTCTCACAGTTTTTCCGGGATATCTACGATGATGCACTTAAGAACCTCCCGGTGGTAAGCTCCGGAGTGAACATTGAAAGGATTGAGGTATGGATCACAAACAAAACAAGCCGCTTTGAAGAAGGAAGCAACAGGAATATCGTTGCTTTCATGGACCTGGCTGAGAACGGAAATCATATTTTCAATAATATTCCCGGATTTCAGGAAACTCCCGGAGCCCCCGTTTTCCCTGATAATACTGTCAACAAATTATATGAACAACTGAATACTTCATATACCGGGGTAAGGGATGTTGATCAGGTAACAAATGTTTTTGACCCGCTTTACCCGGCTTTCCAGATCGGACGGGATTATGAGAAGATTGAAAATGCCCGTAAGCTGAATGAAAGAGAATACACGATAAATACCCAGCTGGGCTATATATCTCTGAATTCAGCACTCAATACCGATGAGGTTCTGGCAGTGGCTTATGAATATACTCTTAACGGGAAGGTATATAAGGTTGGTGAGTTCTCAACCGACGGTATTGTTGCTCCGCAAACTCTTGTTCTGAAACTCATAAAAGGGACAACCCTGAGCCCGAAGCTCCCTACCTGGGACCTCATGATGAAAAACGTTTATTCCCTGGGATCGGGAAGACTTGAGACAAATGATTTCGAACTCAATATTCTTTATCAGGATGATAATACCGGAAATTCAATAAATTATCTTCCCGACGGTAAGCTTCAGGATATGATCCTTCTCCAGGTAATGGGTCTCGATAACCTGAATTCCCAGCGTGACAGGGAAGCAGACGGGTATTTTGATTTTATTGAAGGGGTTACTGTGATGACGGAAAGAGGAAAGATAATCTTTCCGGTACTTGAACCCTTCGGAAGCCACCTGAAACGGAAGATAAATGATAATACCCTTGCAGAAAAATATATATTTCAGGAATTATATGATTCTACACAGACTGTAGCCCGCCAGATGGCCGAAAAGAACAAATTCATACTTTCGGGGCAGTACAGATCCGAATCGGGATCTGAAATAAGGTTAAATGCATCAAATATTCCCCAGGGCTCGGTTAAAGTGACGGCAGGAGGGGTGACACTTACGGAAAATACCGACTATACTGTCGATTATAATATGGGTACCGTAAGAATAATTAACCAGGCATTGATTGAATCCCAGACCCCAATACAGGTATCCCTTGAAAGCAACCAGTTTTTCGGCTTCCAGACAAAAACCCTGGTGGGGACACATCTGGATTACAGGATTTCTGATAATTTCAATATAGGAGGAACAATTCTTCATCTAACAGAAAGGCCATATACACAGAAAGTCAATTTTGGAGAGGAACCCATTTCAAACACAATCTGGGGTCTGAACACTTCTTATAAAACACAGTCACAGTTTTTGACAAACATAATTGATAAGATACCGCTGCTTGAAACAAAGACACCCTCATCACTTTCCTTTTTTGGTGAATTTGCCCAGCTTGTTCCCGGCCATTCACGGGCGATATCAAGTGCAGGCAATTCTTATATCGACGATTTTGAATCGAGTGAAATACCCCTCGATCTGAAATCCTTTAATGCCTGGACCATTTCCAGTGTCCCTCAGGGTCAGGACCAGCTTTTCCCTGAAGCAAGACTGAATGATAATATTGCAAGTGGTTTTAACAGGGCAAAAATTGCATGGTATGTGATCGATCCACTCCTGCTGCGGAACGGATCATCCACCCCGGATCATATCAAGCAGAACCCCGATCTGCAGTCGAGCCACTTTGTAAGGGAAATATATGAAAACGAAATATTCCCTTACCGTGAAAGTCCGAGCGGCATTCCCACAAACATCACGGTGCTCAACGTCGGATATTACCCCGATGAAAAGGGCCCGTACAACTATGATACTGATCCGGGCCTCTATTCTGAAGGTATGAACTCCGAAGGTAAGCTCAACACTCCTGAATCGAGATGGGGTGGTATAATGAGAGAGGTCCTTACAAGCGATTTCGAAACAGCAAACATCCAGTATATCAAGTTCTGGCTGATGGATCCTTTTGTTGAGAACCCTGAACACGAGGGCGGTGACCTTTATATAAATCTGGGAAATATTTCAGAAGATATCCTTCGTGACTCCAGAAAAAGTTTTGAGAACGGACTACCCGGTTCCCCCGTGCCTGCAAATGTCGACACAACAAACTGGGGACGTGTGCCTACGGTTCAGGCAGTCGTACATGCCTTCGATAACGCACCTGAATCACGGCTTTACCAGGATGTCGGTTTTGACGGATTAAGAAATGAGGATGAAGCAAGTTTTTTCTCTGATTATCTTCAGAAATCCATGCTGATAACAAAACCGGAAGTTTATCAGGAAATAATTAAGGACCCTTCAAATGATGACTTTCATTATTTCAGGGGTTCAGACTATGATTTCAGACAGCTGGGAATTCTCGAAAGATATAAGAAATATAACGGCCATGAGGGTAACTCACCTACATCTGATATGTCGCCCGAATCATACCCGACATCCGGATCTACACTGCCTGATATGGAAGATATAAACCGCGATAATACACTCAGTGAAACTGAAAGCTATTATCAGTACCGGGTAAGTATGAGGCCGGGAGACATAAAGATCGGCTCAAATTATATTGTAGATGAAATAGAATATGAAGCCACAATGGCAAACGGTACAAAATCAAAAGTCAAATGGTACCAGTTCAAGATCCCTATAACTGATTACAATAAAGCAATCGGTTCCATCAGTGATTTCAAATCGATACGTTTCATGAGGATGTTCATGCGGGGCTTCAAGGAACCTGTGATATTCCGTTTTGCCGATCTCGACCTTGTCAGAGCGGAATGGAGGAAATATAACATCTCATTCATGGAGGGAGGCGAAAGGATTACTATCCCTGAAGCTACTGACGGAACTTTTGAGATAAGCTCGGTAAACATCGAAGAGAACTCCGGGAAAGAGCCTGTGAATTATGTTCTTCCTCCGGGATTCACAAGGATCACTGATCCCACAAATCCTCAGCTGCGGCAGTTAAATGAACAATCCATGGTTCTGCGTGTACAGGATCTGGAAGATGGAGATGCCAGAGCTGCATTCAGGAATGTCAATCTTGATATACGGCAGTACAGGCGCCTGCGTATGGAAGTTCATGCTGAAGCACTTATTGGACAATATCTTTCGGATAATGAGCTGACTGCTTTCATAAGGATCGGCTCGGATTATAAGAGCAATTTTTATGAATACGAGCTACCACTTAAACTCACGGCTCCGGGGAAATATGATAATAAATCGGATAAGTCGAGGATCTTTGTGTGGCCTGAGGAAAACAGCTTCAATATCGATCTTTCGGTTTTCCAGGAAGCCAAACAGGAACGTAATAAAAGGATGCAGGAGCCGGGATCATCTCTAAGTGTCTCGGATGTTTTTGTTTATGTTAACGAAGGCCACAGGATATCTGTTTCGGGTAATCCCAATCTCAGCAATGTAAAAGTAATTATGGTAGGGGTCAGGAATCCTATAAGGACCCGTGATCCGGGAAGAGATGATGGGAATCCCAAATCGGGAGAAGTGTGGGTTAATGAACTCAGGCTCAGCGATTTTATTGAAGATGGCGGATGGGCTGCCAACGCTCATCTGCAGGCACGGCTGGCAGATTTCGGCACCGTCGATATGGTAGGTCAGACAAGTACTCCGGGCTGGGGAAGCATCGAAAAGAAAGTTAATGAACGGAGCAAGGAAACAATTGTAAAATATGATCTTTCCTCAACAATTGAACTCGGAAAATTCTTCCCGGAAAAAACAGGAGTAAGGCTTCCGGTATATGTTGGATATTCGGAAACCAGAGTGAGACCTCTCTATAACCCCCTCGATCCTGATATTTACCTTAACGATGCACTTTTAAATGCAAGCGACAGCCATTCAAGGGATTCAATAAAATCGATCGCTGAAGATCTGGCCCAGAGAAAAACTATAGCCGTGAGCAATGCCGGTGTGGCAAGACGCGGAGAAAAATCACATGCATGGGACCTTGCAAACCTCAGCGTGAATTACACTTACAATGAAATCTATAAGAGTAATACAAAAACTGAAATTGACCTGGAAAAGAATTACAGGGGCGGACTTAATTATAACTACGAGGCACAACCTGCCAATATCGCTCCTTTCAAGAATGTTAAATTCCTTAATGCCCCTGTGTTCAGACTTATAAAAGATTTTAATTTCTATGTGTTCCCCAGGAGTATTGCCTTCAGGACCGACATGAACCGCTATTATAATGAGGTTAAATCAAGGAATATAAATAATCCGTATCTCAAAATCACTCCGACCTTCAGGAAGGATTTTGAATGGACAAGGATGTTCGATTTTAAATATGATCTTACCCGTCAGCTTAAATTTGACTTTACTGCCAACAATATTGCCCGTATAGATGAGCCTTCAGGAGGGGTTGACCGGAGAAGGTACAGTACTGAATATAATCTCTGGCGCGATTCGGTAATGACCAATCTCCGGAATTTTGGCAGAACGACAAACTACAATCATTTCCTCAACCTCACATATACAATACCTGTAAATAAGCTGCCTTTGCTTTCGTGGGTCAATGCGAATGCCCGGTATGGTTCTGATTATACATGGCTTGCCGGGCCGGTCTATCCCGACAGCATGAATATTGATATAGGGAATTCGATCAAGAACCGCAACGATCTTTCACTAACTGCAATGGCTTCGCTGACAACTCTTTATGGCAAATTAAAATTTCTTAAGCAGATTGAGAACAACACACGTCCGGATGCTGCACAGAGAATGAAGCGTGAGTATAAGACAGTTACCTGGTCAAGGACTAATATCAGCTTCAGACCCAATGTTATCCGGGGAATTACCCATAATCTGAAGACAAGCGATGTAAAGGTCAGGGTGACAGACAAGGAAGGTAAGGAAGTACAGGGGAAGCTGGATATTGTCAATGAAAACCGTATAAACTTTACAACAACCGAAAGGGTTGACGGCGCGAAGGTTGATATCGAAGGCAGGGTTCCTGTTAAACGAAGTCCGTTCATTGTGACCGGCGAGTATTTTGTACGGGCTTTAATGGGAGTAAGAAATGTCAGCCTCACTCTTACCTCATCACAGGGTCAGTTCCTGCCCGGATACATGCCGGGAACAAATTACCTGGGAATGTCGGACTATAATGATATTCTTGCCCCCGGATGGCCGTTCATTCTGGGTTACAGTGATAAAAAATTCTTCGACAAAGCGGCAATGAACGGCTGGCTTTCAAAAGACTCACTTCTTAATACACCGGCAACTTACAATAACCGCTTCGATCTGTCGGCACGGGCTCAGGTTGAACCTTTCCCGGGAATGAGACTGGACGTTAATGCCGACAGGAGATTCCTGGAAGGTGTCAGCGCCTACTATATTGCCGATATAAATGGCAACTTCCCCGACAGCACCCGAAACAGGATCGTTACAGGGAACTTTTCAATATCGGTTATTTCGTGGGGTACTGCGTTTGAAAAAATCACTAAGGAAAATGATTATGTTTCCCCTACCTTCGAGAAATTCAAAGAGAACCTGATAATAATTTCATCAAGGAGAGCTGCTGAAAGAGCCAAAATTGATCCGAATTATGATCCCGATACAGATCCACTCACCGGGGAACAAATAAAAGGTCCGTTCAAAAGTGGCTATGGCAGGACTTCCCGTGAAGTTATGATCCCTGCATTCCTCGCAGCATATACTAAGACAGATCCGGAAAAGGTAACACTTGAAACCTTTCCTTCGGCTCTGAGAATGATGCCAAACTGGAGATTTACATTTGATGGTTTATCAAGATTCCCATTTATCCAGAAGACATTCAGATCAATAAATATTTCTCACCAGTACAGGAGCACATATCAGATAGGGAGTTATACAACGAACCTGAATTTTATTACTAACGCCGAAGGGGTAAACAGCCTCAGGGACCTTCAGAATAATTATATACAGCAGTATGAGATTGGAGTTGTGACACTGAATGAACAATTCAGCCCGCTGATCAATATCGACATGAACTGGAAAAACAGCCTTACAACAAGATTTGAGTGGAGAAAATCACGAACAATATCATTGAACCTTACAAGTAACCAGATTGCGGATGCAAGGATAAATGAACTGATAATAGGTGCAGGTTACAGGTTCGATGAGGTACAGATAATCCTGAGGACGGGTGGAGGCCAGAAATCATTGAAAAGCGACCTGAACCTGCGTTTTGACCTTTCAATAAGGGATAATAAAACACTTGCAAGGAAACTTATTGAGGATGTCAATCAGCCCGTGGTGGGCCAGAAGGTCTTTACTGCCGGTATAACTGCCGACTATGTATTGAGTGACAGGTTTAATCTCCAGCTTTTCGCCGATCATACAATGAATGATCCATTTGTTGCCAATACCTTTCCGACATCAAATACAAATTTCGGATTCAGTCTGAAATTTACCCTGGTTCAGTAATTCCTTAAGCTAAAGTTTATTTTCAGTTTGTTTGAGAATGTTTGAAACAGAGACCCCCGGTAACTTCCGGACAAAGGTTATAAAGACTGAACTTGTAGTTAAGGGATCAACACGGACAATATAAAGTTCAGTGAGGAGGGATGGATTTTTAAAAATTCCTTATTTTTGAAGCTCTAACCATAAAAAGATCATGACATGAATTTACCGGAAAATCTGCTTTATACAAAAGACCACGAATGGATCCGCATTGAAGGTGATACAGGTTATGTAGGGATCACCGATTTTGCACAGGGCGAACTTGGAGATATAGTATTCGTCGAGATTGAAACCATGGGCGAGACTCTTGCTAAAGAAGAAGTGTTCGGGACCATCGAAGCAGTTAAGACTGTTTCCGATATGTTTATGCCGGTAGGGGGAGAGATTCTCGAAGTCAATCCCGCTCTAGAGGAATCACCCGATATTGTTAATAAAGATCCGTACGGGAAGGGATGGATGATCAAAATACGTTTAACCGATCCTTCCGAAGCAGAAAATCTTATGAAAGCCGAAGATTACAAGGCAATCTTATAAGGTTTTCTTTATCTCTACCTGCTGGTAGCCTTCTATGATGTCACCGACTTTAATGTCGTTGAAATTCATAATGTTCAGCCCGCATTCGAATCCGCCGACAACCTCTTTCACATCGTCCTTGAAACGTTTGAGGGATCCGAGTTCACCGGTATATATTACGATACCGTCGCGTATAACCCTTACAAGAGTGTTTCTGGTAATCTTACCTTCTTTTACATAACAACCTGCCACAGTTCCGACTTTTGTGACCTTGAATATCTCTCTTATTTCAAGTGTGGCAACGATCTCTTCCTTGACCTCGGGAGAGAGCATCCCCTCCATAGCCGATCTGATCTCTTCTATTGCATCGTAAATAATAGAATAAAGCCGGATATCTATTTCTTCTTTTTCGGCAAGCTTCCTTGCACTCATTGAAGGTCTTACCTGGAATCCGACAATTATCGCGTTTGAAGCTGCAGCAAGGAGAACATCCGATTCCGAGATCTGGCCAACAGCTTTATGTATGAGGTTCAGCTGAATTTCGGGAGTAGACAGCTTGATAAGTGAATCACCGAGTGCTTCGACGGAACCGTCAACATCACCCTTTACGATTATATTCAGCTCCTGGAAATTACCTATCGCAATTCTTCGTCCGATCTCATCAAGAGTAATGTGTTTCTGTGTCCTCAAACCCTGTTCTCTCTGAAGCTGGGCTCTTTTTGTAGCTATATCTTTTGCATCCCTGTCGCTTATCATAACGTTAAACTTATCACCGGCCTGTGGTGCTCCGTTCAGACCGAGAATAAGAGCAGGTGTAGCAGGGCCAACTTCTTCCACTTTGTTACCCCTTTCATTATACATAGCCTTTATATGACCAAAGCAGCTGCCGGCAAGCATTATATCCCCAACCCGTAAAGTACCGGCTTTTACAAGAACTGTTGCAGTAAATCCTCTTCCTTTGTCAAGTGATGACTCTACTACAGTCCCTATTGCCGGTTTATCCGGATTAGCTTTCAGCTCGAGCATCTCGGCTTCGAGAAGTACCTTGTCAAGAAGGGTATCTATATTCAGACCTGTTTTGGCAGATATTTCCTGTGACTGATATTTTCCACCCCAGTCTTCAACGAGATAATTCATATTTGCCAGAGCCTCCTTAATCTTGTCGGGATTAGCGGTTGGCTTATCTATCTTATTGATCGCAAATACAATTGGTACTCCGGCAGCGGAAGCATGATTGATTGCTTCAACAGTCTGGGGCATAACACCATCATCCGCAGCAACTACGATAATGGCTATGTCGGTTATCTGGGCTCCGCGGGCACGCATCGCAGTGAATGCCTCATGACCGGGGGTATCGAGAAAAGTGATCCTGCGGCCGTCATCAAGTTCTACAGCGTAAGCTCCGATATGCTGGGTAATACCTCCAGCTTCCCCGGCAATAACGTTCGTCCGGCGAATGTAATCGAGCAGCTTGGTCTTTCCATGATCTACATGTCCCATTACCGTGACTATAGGTGGGCGGTACTGAAGATCAGATTCTTCATCCTCTTCTTCTTTTACCGCTTCAAGAAGCTCGGCACTGACAAATTCAACCCTGTAGCCGAACTCATCAGCAAGCAAAGCCATAGTTTCAGCATCAAGACGCTGGTTTATTGAAACAAACAACCCGAGATTCATACAGGTTGATATCAGATCAGTTACGGGAATGTTCATCATTATTGATAACTCATTCACCGAAACAAACTCTGTCACCTTCAGAATATTCTTATCCTGTTCGATCCTGTCTTCAACCTCCTTATGTTTCTGGCTTATAGCTTCCCTTTTTTCCCTGCGGTATCTGGAGCCTTTTGATTTACCCTTGGTAGTGAGCCTGGCAAGTGTCTCCTTGATCTGTTTCTGTACTTCTTCCTCATCAACTTCCACCCTCACAGGTCTCTTTTTTATGACCTTTTTGCCGGATTTGTCTTTTTTCTCTGTAAGATCAGGCTTTGATACCGGTACCTGTTCTTTCTCCTTAGTGATCCTCTTTCTTCTTTTCTTTCTCCGGAAATCTGATTCTCCGTCTACCTTGACAGGCTGATATGCAGGACCCTTTTTCTTTTCCTCAACGGGAAGGTCGATCTTGCCTACAACTGTCGGCCCCGATAATTTTGTTACACCTCCGGGTCTGAACAGCTCAACAATCTCCTCCTGTTCAGGAATGATTTCTTCAACCTCTTCTACAGATACTTCAGCTTCTGCCGGTTGAGGAAGGGGTTCAATGATTTCTTCAGGTACTACGGCAACTTTTTCCTTACTTACTACAGACTTCTCCTCTTCCTTCTCCCTGTGTTTAGCTGCAACCTCCTCCTTTACAGGGGTCTTAGGTTCTTTGGTAATGGTCTCAAGATCAATTTTACCGACAATATGAAGATCGATACCGGCCTTTACCTTTTCAACTTCCTCTTTAACGGCAACCGGTTTTTCAGGTTCTGCCTTCTTCTTTTCGGGCTTATCAGCCTTAACAGGTTCCGGAGCAGGTTTGGAAGGCTTTTTCTCCTTTTCTTCTTCTTTGGGGGGAACAGGTTTTTCAACCTTTGGCTTTAAAGTCTTTTCAAGATCAATCTTGCCCACAAGCTTTATGTCAGGCTTCTTGATTTCAGGCTTTATATCTATCTTGGCACCTGTCGTATCCTTAACAAGTATTTCTTCTTCCCTTTCAGGTTCTTCAGTCTGGGTTTTACCGGGTACATCATCAATTGATACTGTGACTTTGTTCCTGTGCAGGTCCCTCAGAATTAGCTTTTCGGATTCTTTTTTTGCAGAGATATCCGGACTATATTCTTTGACCAGCAACTGATATGCCTCGTGAGGCAATTTAGTATTAGGGTTGGGATCAAGAACAAACCCCTTCTTATGCAGGAACTCAATAATAGTTGATATCCCTACATTGAACTCGCGGGCTGCTTTACTTAATCTCGTTGCCTTTACATCCTCTGTCATAAATTTACCTTCTCTTTATATTTTCACCAGAAAAATCCCAATAAATTTCCGGTTACTATTCGAATTCCGCTTTTAAAATATTTACAACTTCCTTAACCTGTTCCTCTTCAAGGTCGGTTCTTTTAACCAGATCGCTTATTGAAAGATTGAGAACGCTTCTGGCTGTGTCACAACCGATTGCTTTGAGTTCGTCGATAACCCACTGTTCAATTTCATCACTGAATTCCTCAAGGTTAACATCTTCCTCATCCTCGCCTCCCGGTTCTCTGTAAACATCTATTTCGTAACCGGTGAGCTGGCTTGCCAGTTTTATATTCAGACCACCCTTCCCGATAGCGAGCGATACTTCATTGGGTTTGAGGTATATCTCAGCCCTTTTGGTCTCTTCAATGAGCTTTATGGTTGTGATCTTGGCCGGACTCAGAGCTCTCTGGATGAAGAGCTGATTATTTGCAGTATAATTGATTACATCGATATTCTCATTTCTGAGCTCCCTTACAATACCATGAATTCTCGATCCCTTCATACCAACACAGGCACCTACGGGGTCAATCCTTTCATCATATGATTCGACAGCAACCTTTGCACGTTCCCCGGGTACTCTTACAATCTTTTTTATAGTTATAAGTCCGTCAAATATTTCGGGCACTTCAAGCTCAAAGAGACGCTCAAGGAAAACCGGTGAGGTCCGGCTGAGAATAATGAATGGAGTATTATTCCTCATTTCAACCTTTATCACAACCGCTCTTATTGAATCGCCCTTGCGGAAATGATCCGACGGGATCTGCTCACTCTTCGGAAGAATAAGTTCATTTCCATCATCATCAAGAACAAGGATCTCCCTCTTCCATACCTGATATACTTCACCGGTAACGATCTCACCGATCCTGTCCTTGTATTTCATGTAAATATTATTCTTCTCAAGATCGAGGATGCGTGCAGTGAGGTTCTGCCTCAGGGATAATATTGCCCTTCTTCCGAAATCGAGGAATTTGACCTCATCCGAGACCTCTTCACCCACTTCATAATCCTCATCAATCTGCTTGGCCTGTGAAAGTGGAATCTGGGTTATGGGATCAGTCATCTCTTCATCATTCACAACTACCCTGTTCCTCCAGATTTCAAAATCACCTTTATCTATATTCACAATAATGTCGAAATTGTCAGCCGACCCGTATTTCTTTGCCAGCATGCTCCTGAACACATCTTCAAGAACACTCATCATCGTCGGCCGGTCAATATTCTTCAGCTCTTTAAACTCAGAAAAGGTGTCGATCAAATTAACATTTTCCATCTGTTGTAAGACTCTTATATTTAATTAATTGTAAAAACTACTTTCGCTGACTTTACCTGGTCGAAATTGAATGAAACATCATTTATTTCCAGGGCTTTACCCTTTACCTTTCTTTCTGTTTCAAGTTCAAATCCACCTTCGGTAACATTTTTTAATATCCCGGTCATCTTTTGACCTTCCTTACTTACCACTTCAATCTTGCTTCCTTCATTCCTGTAATATTGTTCAATTACCTTAAAAGGTGAATCCAGACCAGGGGATGAAATCTGCAATTCATAATCCTCAATATTACGGTCAAGATTCTTTTCAACATACCTGTGGAGTTCGGCACATTCATCAATTGTTATTCCCTTCATAGTATCGGCAAGAACCATAATCCTGTTCGAAGTACTTACTTTTACAGCGACAAGAAAAATCCCTGTTCCTTCAATGAACTCATTAACAAGTTTTTCTATCCGGGTTTTGTCAATCATGCTCTTTTAAAATGATAATAAAATAGGGGACTCTGGTCCCCTAGATCAATTCCCCTCTTGACGGGGACAAAGATAAATAATGTTTCGGAATATACAAGTATACAAGGTGATAATATTTTATGCCTGAGTTTTGTAAATTCTTGCGACCTTTGAATCGGTAATAAATTCACTTAGATTGGCTGACGGGAATCTATATTCTGATCCTGAACAGGGACAGCTCTCTTCCTGCACTATCTGTCCAAGGCAATGCCGTGCCGACAGATACAGGGGGGGAAAAGGCTATTGCAGGACTGATGAGGGAATGAATATTGCATCCATTTGTATTCACCGTGGAGAAGAACCACAGATAAGCGGACCTTATGGTATCTGCAATATATTCTTTTCAGGATGCAATCTGCGATGCATATATTGCCAGAACCATGATATAAGCAGGCCGGCAGAAAAGTACAGAGGCGGCATAATGAAACAGAATGAGGCTCTTGATGCAATTATGAATATCCTCAGCAGTAAGGTGGTTTCTGTTGGCTTTGTTTCGCCGTCACATATGGTTCCTCAGGTCAAAGCATTAATAAGAGGCCTTAATGAGCGGGGATTAAAACCGGTAACAGTCTATAATACGAATGGTTATGATAAGCCCGAAGTGATTGACGGTTTTGAAGGACTTATTGATGTTTATCTTCCCGATTATAAATATGTGACACCGGAGCTTGCTGCAGAATATTCTGATGCTCCTGATTATCCTGATGTGGCTCTGAAAGCCCTTAAGAGAATGTATTTCCAGAAAGGATCAACTCTGCCTCTCGACAAAGATGGCAGGGCAGAAAACGGTATGATGATAAGGCATCTTGTACTGCCCGGGCATGCTGAAGAGAGTAAGAATGTTCTTAGAAGTATTGCAGAAGAGCTGTCTCCCGGGATTCACCTGTCGCTTATGTCGCAGTATCATCCGACAGAACAGGTATTAAGCCATCCGGTAATTAACCGTTCTCTTTACAGGGAGGAATATGAATCAGTTGTTGAAACAATGATAAATCTGGGATTCCGGAATGCCCTTTTACAGGATATGGACAGCTATCTTAATTACAGGCCTGATTTTAGCCGGGAGAATCCGTTTGAGTAATAAGGGCTCAGGGCTCAGGGCTCAGAGCTCAGAGCTCAGGGCCATAGCCGTAAACTTAACGAAGTTTTGTGGACAAAAGTTTCCCCTCCTTTCAAAGGAGGGGAAACTTATTTAACTATAATTCAGATAATTACAGTAGTTTTCGTTATTTAAACAATTCTTAGGTTGACGGCTATGGACACAGAGCTCTGGGAAGCAGGATTATTTATAAGCAGGAAACAAAATCGAACCAGAAAAGGTGACCAAAAATGAAGAGCTCAGAGTACAGGTTTTTAACCTTTTCTCTGAGCCCTGTGTCTTTTGGATATCTTTTACCTTGCGCTTTGAGCTGCTTATTTCCTTCTTGAGCTGCTTCCTGAAGATTCTTTCTTCTCCTCACTTCTTTTTGAAGCCTGAGCCGGTTTGCTTTCCCGGGAACTCCTGCTCTGGGAAGACCGGTTAACCGAAGGCTGCTGACGGCTGCCTGAAGAGCTCTGTGATCTGGCACTTTGTGATGGTCTTGATGATGACCTTTCCGGAGCCGAAACAGATTCTCTTCTTGCTGCAGGAGCATTCTGCTGCGAGGATGACCTGGTTTCCGTCCTGTTGTTTACAGCCGGAGCTGATCTTCTTTCGGTATTGGCATTCTGCTGTGAAGAGGATCTGGTTTCCGTTCTGTTGTTTACAGCCGGAGCTGACCTTCTTTCAGTGTTGGCATTCTGCTGTGAAGAGGACCTGGTTTGCTGTCTTTCATTAGCAGCCGGTACAGATCTTCTGGTATTCCCGGTATTGGCATCTGATGCAGATCTGGTGGCCGGTCTGGCGTTGTCGCCTGTGGCCTGGCGTCTTACAGTTCCTTCAGCATTCCTTTCAGCGGCATTCCGGGTTTCAGTCCTTCTCTCCCTGATTACAGGAGTATTATCAGCAGTCCTTCTGGTCTGATTCGGATTTGCCCTGGTAAAGAGGGCTTCGCCTTCGCGCCTCTGATCCGGACGGGAGTAAGTATCCCTGTAATTACCTTCCCTAATTCTCTGGCTGACGTATGGGGAGTGTGCCCGTACACTTCTGTAGTAGTAATCATTGTATCTTGCATACCTGTGATGATCCCAGTGACGGTAGTGATTGTAGTAGTGATGATACCAGTGATAATGATATCCATAGTAGTAATGCCAGTAGTAGGGGCGCCATGGTCTCCAGTAAGAAGGATAATAACCCCAGTACCAGGATGAGCGCCATATTACATAATTGGGAAGGTAGATAAACCTTACAACCGGCCAGAGGGCTACCTCATAAGGAGTCGTTCTTACAACAGTGACAGCCACCCTTCTTGAAGGACTCCCTGTATAGCCGGGGTTGGGCGTTTCATCATATATCGGCTCGATTATATAGTTTCTTCCATATAATTCTTCATCTCCTACAAGCTGTATCTGGACTGAACCGTCACGAAACTTCTGAACTGTAAAAACAGCCACATCCTGAAATTCATTCCGGTTAAGTGCTACACGCAGTACTATTGAATGAACATCACCATCGACGAAGTCATGAACGGTTATATAATCAATCAGATTATCACCGTTCAGATCGAGGTTGTTTATCCTGGAATTCTCATCATTTAGGGTCCTTTCAAAACCTTCAAGAGTTTCGGATTCCTGGAACAGTTTCATTACTGCATACAGATTGAGATTGTCTCCCGGTAAACCAAGATATTCATCAGGATAATCCTGAGGAACAGCTGAGGCTCCTGCTGCAACCAGAAGTGCGAGGATCGAAGTGAGTATTAACTTTTTCATTGTCTTAAGTGTTAGAAGAATTGGCTCTTCATAATTGCTTATGCAAAACTCATACCAATTTTTACGGGAATGTTGCAAAGGCTTAGTTTATGAGGGGGGGGGGAAAAGGGGAAAAGGAGAAAAGGGGAAAAGGAGAAGAGGGGAAGAGGAGAGTGGGAGAGTGGGAGAATAGGAGATAACTATTTTTTTTTGCTTAAGCTTTTTATAAATTTGAGATCTGTAAATTTTTTTCGGTAAAAACAGGTTAGCTTTTAATCCATATTAACCATTATTCCAAAATGAAAACAATACGATCCATCTTAATCTGCCTTACAGGCTTATTCCTCTCCTTAACCCTGACGGGTCAGAATACTTCAGACAGCAGTGCAGAGAAAATAATAGATTTGATAATTAAACAGACAGGCAGTCCAATTATTCCTAAAACGGTAGACGTAATCAAAGCCGGAAATCCCCAGACAAGGGTGACGGGTATAGTGACCACAATGTTCGCAACAATGGATGTTCTGAAAAAAGCAGTGGAAATGAACTGTAACCTCATAATTGCTCATGAACCACTATTCTATAATCATCTCGATGAAACAAAGCAATTCGCAAACGATCCGATATATCTTGAAAAGAAGAAGTATATTGATGATAACAAGCTGGTAATATGGCGTTTTCATGATTATATCCATCGTTTAAAACCCGATGCCATAGATCATGGAATGGCAAAAAAATTGGGATGGGAAAGCTTTAGTCCCGATAAGGAGTATAACATGTTCATAATACCTGAAACCACACTCCGGGAACTTCTGGTTGAGCTGAAAAGGGTCTTTCCGAAAAATGCCTTCAATGTGGTCGGTAATCCTGATATGAAATTATCGAAAGTAGCATTTTCCGCAGGCGCACCCGGCAGCACACTGCATATAAGGCTTCTCGAAGACCCTTCAGTCGATGTTGTTCTGGCCGGAGAAGTCCCTCAGTGGGAAACATATGAATATGCCCGTGATGCAGTGAGCCAGAACAGAAAGAAGGCAATAGTATTCCTCGGTCATGTTACTTCCGAGGAGCCCGGGATGGAATACTGTGCCGAATGGCTGAAAGGTTTTATTAAAGACCTTCCGGTATCTTTTGTTGCAAGCGGTCCGTCTTACTGGACATATTGAATAAACTCCTGTTCTTTCACCCTTAAAAATTAAACGGCAAAAATTGTGAAGAAGATAATTCATTTATCAGATCTCCATATAGGCCATGAAGATTGCGGCAATAAATTCAGGACTATCATCGATAACATCGCCTTCCTGAAGCAACCTGCCCGGAATTATATTGTTGTAATTACAGGCGATATTGTCGACAATGCCAATGACATCAGTTATACAGATGAAGCCATCGACTCCATTCACCTGCTGGAAAAGCTGGGGTATATGGTTCTGCCGGTACCAGGGAATCATGACTACGGAACAGGCACCAGAGGCGATGTAAAGTTTGTTGAGATATTTAAGGAAAGGTTTTATAAAAATACCGGTATCACCTACCCTAAGGTTGATATTATTGAAGGAGTTATCTTCATTGGACTGGATTCAACAGCCGAAGAGCTGCACTGGTATGACCGTTTCCTTTCGGAAGGAGAACTGGGGAAAGAACAGCTTCAGAAGCTTGAAAAGATAATAAATGACCCTGATATAAACGGACTTAAGAAAGTCGTTTATCTGCACCATCACCCTTTTGATTTCAAGCTGGGAATGCAGCTTCGCGACAGTGATGAATTAAAAAAGCTTATTGAAAATAAAATTGATGCACTTCTGTTCGGGCATTACCATGTACAACCTTCAGCAGCAGGGAAGATATTCCATGGTGTATGGGGCATACCACGATGCTATAACGGCGGAACATCAACCCATAAGAACGGAAATCCCGGTTTTCAGAGAGTTATCGATCTGTCAAATCCCGATCCCAGAGTTGATTATGACGGGAATTTCATTTAGATTCCAGCAAGGCTTTTATGAAATTTGCTGCACGTTTGTCCGTGGCTTCCTTGTCAGAGGGAATTCCATTTTCATCGAAAGCATTCATTACACGTGGTACGGGAAACATTGCAGTTACTGTCCTTATTTTCATTTTCCAGAGTGAAAACTGCAAAGAAGTAAGTACCTGGGAACCTCCGAAGCTGCCGTCCGATACAGTTGATATCGCAACAGGCTTGTGATGCCTTTCATCAAAAACCGGGAAATTATATTCTTTCAGATCCAGTATCTCGGCATTGGCAAGATTATTACATTCAAGATATCTCTTAAAATAGAGAGCCACCCTGTGGCTAAGTCTGCCCATCCTTACGCTGGCTGAGATAATTGCTATTTCTTTCATGGCTGTTATTTACTTTTTGCTCAGGGCTCAGGGCTCAGAGCTCAGGGCTCATCACTCATCGCTCAAGACTCACCACTCAGTTCCCACGCAGCGCCGCCACACGTGTAATTATCGACTGTTGATGCTGCTCTTCTGTCGAATTGGGATCTTTCATATCCCTGAACATTTTACAAGGAAGCTCTGTGCAACCACCACAATTAGCAAATCCTTTCTTGTTTACTGAACAATCATAAAGGGGGCATACCTTATCAGGTATCATTTCCTTTGCCCAGAAAGGCGACCCTTTAACCTCGATACACCCCGAACAGGTTTTACTGAAAAATTCGCAGTCACTGCAAACTAATCCACATGCCGATAAGATCATTTTCTGAAATTTTAAATTTTTTAAAGAAGTAAAGTTAGGGAAAATGGATTATCAGAATCAACATTAAGGTGAAATAGGATCGTTTTATTAACTTTACATAAACAGATAAAAACTGAAAACCATGTTCTTTAAGCTTTTCTTAATAGCCCTGCCTGTATTTTTTTCAATTGATATCGTATGGCTTGCATTTGTAGCTAAAAAGTTTTATAACAGGCATTTAGGTCATCTTATGAGAGCTGACGTTAACTGGTACGCGGCAGGTATTTTTTTTCCATAACCTCTACGAGGTATTAAATCATTCACCAGAATCTTTACCTACAATACCATATGCCATACTGGCAAAAAAAGGGACCAATTGAAAAAACGTATTAAAAAACGTATTAAAAAACGTATTATAATACGTTTTACAGGGGATTATTTATCTGATATTCAAAGGTTGATGATGTAAGCTCAATCCATTCATTATGTCTCTGAAAAATAATGAGAATAACTAGAGAAGTAAATTTATTATCTTTATTGCAAAAAACATCAGACTTGCAGAATTTGGATAGCAGAGCTTCATCAGGGTATTACGGGAGAATATTTTATATCCTTCTTTCAATAATATTGTCTGTAAATTCATCCTTTAAGCCTGAAAAGGAATCGGATTTTAAGGTAATTGCATTTTATTCTGCACGCAATGATAAAGCCCATATCAGCTTTGTTAAAGAGGCTAAGAGCTGGTTTTCAGGGGTGGCTGCTAATAACGGGTTTGTTTTTGATACTACGCGAAACTGGAATGATCTGAATCCGGAATTTCTTTCCGGTTACCGTATAGTCATTTTTCTCGATTCCCGGCCGGAATCAACAGAGCAGAGAGAAGCTTTCAGGGAGTACATGGAGAAAGGTGGTGCATGGATGGGATTTCATTTTGCAGCCTTTGCCCTGACACCTTCGGCAATTCCTGATAACTGGGAATGGTATCAGGATCAGTTCCTGGGTTGCGGAGCATACACCGGAAATACATGGCGTCCGACATCTGCGTTATTAAGGGTTGAACACAGGAAACATCCGGCCACGAAAAAGCTCCCGCAGAAATTTATTTCATCTCCGAATGAATGGTATAAATGGGAAAATGATCTCCGGATGGATAAGGATATAGAGATCCTGCTTTCAGTCGATCCATCAAGCTTCCCTCTCGGGACCGGCCCCAAAAAGCATGAAATCTGGCATGATGGTTATTATCCGGTAGCCTGGACAAACAGAAATTATAAAATGGTCTATATAAATATGGGTCATAATGATATAGATTATGAAACCGGGACTAACCGCGAACTTTCCTTTACATTTACAAATAAATTCCAGAACAGGTTTGTTCTTGATTGCCTGTTCTGGCTCT
The DNA here is from genome assembly GCA_029564935.1 of Bacteroidota bacterium. Classification (GTDB taxonomy): domain Bacteria; phylum Bacteroidota; class Bacteroidia; order Bacteroidales; family VadinHA17; genus LD21. Next base: position 12,296 of record JAKQPD010000094.1, on the reverse strand, counting down.
CCGGCCGTTGATATTCAGCAAGGTTCTGCAGATGAAACTGCCAGATGGATTTTAGACAAAATTTTCAGCAGAGCTCCTGAAATGCCTTCCTGAAGGCCAGGGGCTTTGCGATCTTATGGAAGCTTTCTTTAGTCCCGCCTGAACCTATAATTGTGATGGATCCGTAATTAAAAATACGTCCCATAATTGACTGGTCAACATTCACACTTTCAATTTTTGAAAGATTCATCTCAAATGTTTCCCTTCCAATTATTCCCGTTTTGATTATTATCCTCCGGTTCGTAATTACAAATTCAGAGAACCATCTGTCAAACCAGGCTGCAAGAGTAAGGGTAAATATCGATTTAAGTGTAAGGAAAGTGATCCAGTGAAGCCTGGTTTCAAAGGCAACAGACTCTTCCCTGATAAGATGGTTATTCGCGTAACGGCCCATAGGTATATAGATAGATAATAAAGCAGCAAAAATATACAAACGGTTTTATTCCGCTTAACAATCTGCCAGACAAAATTAACCGGAAATTGTTCCCATTAATTTTAATACTGCAGAATACCTTAAAATCAAACCTCACGCCTCACGCCTCACGCCTCACGCCTCACGCCTCACGCCTCACGCCTCACGCCTCACGCCTCACGCCTCACACCTCACGCCTCACACCTCACGCCTCACGCCTCACGCCTCACACCTCACGCCTCACACCTCACGCCTCATGCCTCACGCCGCCCGCCGCTCGCCGTACACCGCCAGCCGCTAACCGCTTACATGAACTTCTCCCTCTTCTGAAGATTAAGCAATGCCGCAAGCAGGAAAATTATTGATCCTGTAAATAGTATGATCCTGTTTTTCAGCGTAATAAGTGCCCAGGTTGTTTCATTTACATCATATGCAGGGTTAAACGGATTGAGAAATACATTCCACTGGCTCTTCCTCAGCGGGTCCTGCAGTATTAAAAAGAAAAGACCGAAAATCATCATAACAACAGCAGTGCCGTTACCGTTGCGGATGACTGTGGATAGCATGAAAGCCATCATACCAAGGAAGATCACAGGCATCATTACCTGGACGGTCACTTCAAGAAAATTAAATTTAATTATTAAAATATTTGACAGGAAAGTGAACAAAAGCATTATCAGAGTGGTAATTACAAAGATCAGAATGATTCTGACCAACCAGACCTTATACCTGTAGTCAGGAATACCGAAGAGTATTTCTATCGTCCGTGCGTCCTGATCGTTCTGGATCCCGAAGACAGCAGGATAGAAGACCAGCAATATTCCTGAGAAGAGAAATACACCGTACAGGTCTTTCATTCTCGATACATCATTTGAGAGGACATAAATTACTGATAATCCAAGATAGAAGGCTACTGCTCCGGCAAGGAACCAGATGAATTTATTGGCAAAGATGATCCGGAGATTGTAGAGGATCATTTTTCGGACTAAAGTAAAATAGTTGTATAAATTGTTTATTTTCATTGTTTAACCACAAAGTTTACCACCTTAAAGAACTCAGGAACATCAACTATAATAACTCCTGCCCTTCTTGCCACTCCTTACCCCTATAGGGCGCTCAGATTTAAAAGTCCCCCCTGGGGCCTGCCTGCCGAAGCGACAGCGAAGGCAGGGATTTAGGGGTGAGTTATATAGTAGGGCACAAAGGTTATCAAAGAGCACAAAGGTTTAATTATTCTCAATTTATTCCAGCGCACCCATTCCCTTAGCCTTAAGGGAAGGGGGCAGGGGGAAGGGTTATTTTCAACACACACAATTGGATTTTACAAATAACATAAAGATTTTAATTTAAGGTTTTTCCATTATTATCTTTTTTCCGGAGCAGCCACAGGTATGCATCCTCGAGATTAGGAGTGGCGGCTACGGCATTTTCCCACGGCTGCGTTTCTGAAATTACTCTGACCCTCACACTTTCACCTTCCGACATGTGATGGACAACCAGATGCTCTTCAACAAATTTCGCGAAATCCTTTGCAGGTATTCTGAATTGCCATACATGCCCTTCTGCTTCCTTTGTCATATCAATAGGTTTTCCGAGATACCTTAACTTTCCTTTATTGAGGACTGCTACCTGGTTGCATGAACTTGAAATATCCTCGATTATATGTGTCGAAAAGATTATAACACGTTCACGGCTTAATTCGACGAGAAGATTCCTGAACCTGATCCTCTCACGCGGATCCAGCCCTGCTGTAGGTTCATCAACTACAAGAATCCTTGGCAGATGAAGAAGGATCTGGGCAATACCCATTCTCTGTTTCATCCCGCCGGAATAGGAACTGATCTTTTCATGTCTTCTTTCCTCCATATGGACAGCCTTCAGAACGTATGTTACCCGTTCCTCCCTCGTGGCGGCATCTGTAATATTTTTAAGCATCGCCAGATAATGAAGGTATTCATGAGCTGTCATATTCTCATAACTTCCGAATTCCTGCGGGAGATATCCGATCAGGCCCTGAAGTTCCTCACGTTTCTTCTGGGTATCGAGGCCATTTATCCAGACCTTGCCATAGCTTTGCTCGAGTATTCCGCAGATGATCCTCATAAGTGTCGTTTTTCCTGCTCCGTTCGGTCCGAGTAAGCCGAACATACCGTTACCGATATTCAGAGAAACACAACTGAGAGCCTTGAACGGCTTCTTCTTCTTACCTATCAGCGGAACTGCAGAAACTATCTTGTATATTGTTTTTCTCAGTCCTTTGAACCGGCCCTCCAGCCTGTAAATATCTATATTCTCACCGGAGAGCATCACCCCGGTCTTATATATGAATAACCCGGTAAACCAAAGAAATCCAAGTATCAGTACCACGGCCAGGTTATCCCATTTTATCTGGAAGAAGACGAGATTCAGAAAGGGAATGATCCAGAAAACCATAAAATCTGTTAAGGGGATCATTTTTTTCAGTAGCCCTCGCTGGCCTTCCTTTGTCATACTTATGAACAATTCCCTGAAACGGCTCCAGATAGCAGATAGAAAGAACCATGAAGCTATGCTGAACCAGAAGATCCAGAATCCTTTATTCAGATAAAAATAGGTGAAGTAAATCATAAACCCGAAAAGGGGCAGTTGCCAGCTTATCCGCGTCAGATCCTGCCAGCTAGTAATCTTCTTTTCAAGCCCGAGCCTTTCCCTTATCCGTGCACCCGCTTTCCATTCACGTGCCCACCTGTTTTCCCTGTCGTAGATCTTTACAAGACTCTGAACACGGATGTTTATTTCTTCATCGGGAGGAATGACAGTTTCCCTGGCCTTTCTCAGGCTGTTCATTATGAACCAGGCTGATGCCGGAACGATTATTACCGAGAGAATGGTTGTAATAAGCTTCCAGACAAATTTGTCAATCCTTGTATAAATAAGGAATATTAATAAAGCAAGTATACCCAGCTGGATAATTTTATTCTTCCAGTCGAGTGATCTGAACCAATCGAGGGCATTTTCAAGGCCCGAATAAAATGTAGGTATGAATACAAGTGTAAGAAGAGTGCTGAGAGTAAGGCCTCCGATTACTGTTACTGCAAATGAAGCGCCGATAACTGATATAAATTCAGCTTTCCCCATTGCCAGCGGGATCATGGCAATAACAGTTGTCGAAGCAGTGATCAGGATCGGTCTTATCCGGGCTACTCCTGCCATCATAAGCGCTCTTGACCTCCTGTTTCCTCTTTTGCGGAGGATATTTGTATAGTCAATAAGAATAATGCCATTATTTACCACCACACCAAGCAGAATTAGGAAGCCCATCAGAGTATTTGCGTTCAGAAGCGAATTACCGGTGAGAATGAGTGCTATAAGTGAACCCAGGGCAGCAAGAGGAATACTGAAAAGAAGTACAAACGGCAGGGTGAGTGATTCAAACACGGAAGCAAGTATCATGAAGATCAGCAGAAACGCGATCCCGATGAGCTTATAGAATTCCCGGAACTGATCTTCCTCATGGACCACCTCAACAGCTATGCCGGAGGGAATGGCCAGACCTGCAATAACCGATTCGATCTCTGAACGGGCTCCCTCAAGGAGATCTTTCGAAGAGCTTATTTCACTTTTGAAACTATATGTTACAGTAGCCCTCTTTTCCTGGTTTTCACGATGTATATTGCCCATTCCATAGCCGAAGATTATCCCTGCCAGTTCATCCATCTCCATTATCGCACCCGCTGAATTGCTTACTTCAAGGCGTTTCAGGTCATCGATCGATTTATCAGTGTTTTTGTCTTCCACTGTATCGGCATATGCATACTTGATAATTATGTCATACCTTTCATTCCCCTGTCTGAATACTGCCCCCGATGAATACTCCCTTCCGAAGGTTGCCAGAGCGGATGAAAGGTTAATCAGCGAAAAATTATTCCTCGCTATATAATCCATATCGAAATGAAGCTGAACCTCAGGTTTGTTATCCTGGACATTGACACTTATATTATCTATGGATTCCAGCTCGTCGACATTTGTCCTGATATCGTCGGCAAGGTCTTTCATCTGGCCGAAATCCTGTCCTTTAATTATTATGCTTTCCGATTCTCTTCCAATACCCAGCATCCTCATGAATCCCGAACCCGGATTTACGGTTTCCGCGCCATCACCGCTGCTTGTAAATCCTCCGCTGGTTGAAATATTATCCATGCTTATCCCGGCTGAAGAAATATTCTTTGTTTTTTCAAGGATTTCATTTTTTATCTCCGGAAGGCTCCTTTTACTGTCCCTATCCCAGTCTTCCTTAAGACTTATTGTAACAGTGGCATTATCTTCACCAATACGGCTGACAATATCCTCTTTTTCAGGGACAGAAGCCAGTCTCGATTCAATTTCAGCGACCACAGCATCTGTTTTTTCAAGAGTTGACCCTGATGGCATATTTACGCTTAACCTGAAATCAGGTGTCTCTATTTCACTGGAACTGCTGATGCTTAGAGTAAGGCTTATAAGCAGCGCCGCAAAGAAAATGACCAGGGTACCTATAATTGTTGCAGCCGGTTTTTTCATGCTGGCCTTTAATATAAGGAAGTAGGCCTGAATGAGCCTGTCGTGGATGGACAGCTTTTTAAATATCTGTGCATTCCCGATAGATCTCATTGAAAGTAAATAGTTGGTAGCCATCGGGATGAACATCAAAGCCACAACTAAAGAAACTAATAGTGTGGAAATAATTGATACTCCGATATTTTTCCCTATTATCCTTATAAGGTATCCTGATGTGAAGATGAAGGGCATGAAAACTATAACAGTCGTCAGGGTAGATGCAACAATAGCTCTTATAACCTCTGTTGTCCCCTGCTTTACAGAAGTTTCGGTATCTTTACCCGATCCTGCGAGCCTGTAAATATTTTCAAGGACAACCACGGAATTGTCGACCAGCATTCCTACAGCCAGTGCTATCCCGACAAGGGTCAGGCTGTTGATTGAAATTCCGGCAGCATAAAAGAAATTGAAGGCCGTATATACTGAAACAGGTATTGAAACGGCAATTATTGAAACAAGCCTTAAATTCCTAAGGAAGAACCATAATATAAGGATTGCCAGAAATCCTCCTGTAATGGCAAGATTGATTATCTGGTTTATATTTTCTTCCATTGTTTCCGCCCCGTTATACTGAACAACTATCTCAACCCCCTGAGGAGCCATCTCCCTGTTTATTTTATTTATTACAGTGAGAGCATTATCTGATAGTTTTATAAGGTTAGCCTGGTTGTCATTTACAAGGTTTATTGTAACAGCATCCATTCCGTTAACCCTGCTGAAAGAAGTCTCTTCCCTGACGCCATAAAATATTTCTGCAATATCTCTCAGGAGAACCGGTCCTTCCTGTCTGACAATTATCCTTCCAATATCCCCGACATCGGTATATTCGGATGTAATGTTCACGAAGAACTCATTGCTCCCGTCGACAACCCTCCCTGCGAAAGTCTTTTCCTTACCGTTATTATTCAGCAGAGTTCTTACCTGACCCATTGTGATACCGTTTGCCTTGCAGGCACGTTCATCAAGCCTTACCTCAATTGAGTTTTCCTGACCGCCATATACCTGGACGCCGGCAATACCATCGATGTTCTCAAGCTTCGGTTTTATTTCCCTGTCGGCAATGTTCCTGATCCTGTCAACACCTCCTTCACCCCTTATCTGAAGTGACATGAACTGATTAATCATCTGGTCGAGATCGATCCTTATCACACTGATCAGGAAATCTTCGGGGATTGAATTCTTAACCACGTCAATCTTCTCCTGGAGCTTGAGGCTGGCATACTTCAGATCAGCCTTCTGCGTATAGTAAATAGTTATTACACCGAAGTTTGATGTGATGTTTGTTTCGATCTTCTCGATATCATCAAGAGTCCCGATAGCCCCTTCAAGGGGAATTACCGCCTGGGTCTCTATATAAGCCGGGTCCATTTCAAGTGGAGTACCTACTCTTACAATAAGTGTCGGCAGTTCGGGATTAGGAATTAATTCGACAGGTAGTTTCTTATAAGAGACATAACCGAGCATTGTGAGCCCGGCGAACAGCATAATTATCAGGATCCTTCTTTTTAGAATAAAGTCCATTTTCTGTCTTATAAGAATTATCCGGGAATGGCCGGAGACTTACTTTTCCCCGTAATATAATTGCTGAAATTATCGAGTATCCAGTATACACAAGGTATCACAACCAGTGTAAGCAATGTTGATGATACCAATCCACCTATTACTGCAAGCGCCATGGGAGCTCTGAGAGAAGCGCTTTCACCAATGCCTATTGTCAGAGGCAGAAGTGCGAGAATCGTTGTAAGACTTGTCATAAGTATAGGACGTATCCTCTGTGATCCTCCGAGAACTATAGCTTCCCTTATATCCATTCCTTCCACCCTCAGCTGGTTGATGCGGTCAATAAGTATAATAGCATTATTGACTGCAATCCCTCCAAGCATTATTATCCCGATATATGCCATCATGTTGAGTGATTGGCCAAGAATTATGAATGTGAGAACCGTTCCGACACCGGCAAGCGGGATCGTAAGCATTATTATGAAAGGTTGAATTATTGATTCAAACTGTGCAGCAAGTACCATGAATACAAGCACAAGCGAGAGCATAAGGGCAAAGGTGAGGTTGGACATGGAATCGCGTCGTTTCAGTTCTTCTCCTGTATACTCCATTTTGTAATCCACCGGAAGTGTAATCTTCTTCAGGGAGGCATCAGAGTACTTTATTACCTTGTCAAAGGCCAGAGCGGGACTGACCATTGCGTAGATATAACAGGTTCTTGACTGGTTTCTGCGGGTAATCTCTCGTGGACTGACAACAGTCTTTATTTCAGCCAGGTCGCTTAAAGGGATCTTTACATTACCCGCAGTTATCATCAGGTCGTGAAGCTGATTGATTGAAACATCTCCCAGTTTAATTGTAATGTCCTTAAGCTCTCCGTCCTTTTCAAAATTTCCCGCTGATGATCCTTCAAGATAGCTTTTTACCTGGTTAATAACACTTTCTACCGAAACATTGTATAAGCTTGTTTTAAAGCGGTCGACTGCAACTTCTACTTCCGGTGTTCCTTCATCGATGGATGTTGAAATATTATATAAGCCGGGATTTTTCTCCAGGATCAGCCTGGCTTCATTTATTATTCTTTCAAGTTCTTCATAATCTTCACCGGAAATTTCGAGTGCAAAAGGCGATTCTGAGGTTCCCAGGACACTCTGAAGCGCTGTCTCATCTCTTGTAAATGTCACTTCCAGTCCGGGGACTGATTTCAGGTACGTATCAACCAGTGTGATTGCAGTTTCTGTTTCCCGGGCATATTCTTCCTTTAAGATAACTTTCAGGGATGCACTATTCTCACCCCTGACAGTCGTTGTCTGGTTTATTGTGGAAGATTTGTCTTCCCCTGCCTGGGTGTAAATCAGTTTAATCTTCTCTCCAAGAAGTCCCCTTATTATTCCTTCAGCAGCTGATACAGTTGTGTAAGTTCTGTCAAGACTTGTTCCTTCAGGCAGAGTAAGGCCCACGGTGAACTGAGCCGACTCTGCCCTTGGCATGAATTCGCTTCCCAGCCGGGGGATCAGTAAAGCAGTTCCGGCCATCAGCAATACAGACAGTATGACTACCAGATAACGTTTTTCGATTATTCTCCTGAGAACATTTGTGTACCAGGTGAACTTAAGGGGTGCACTGATCCTTCTTTCCCTGGTTTTTTTCGAAAAGAAAGTTGAGACAAGCATCGGTATCACAAGCATGGCGACGAAAAGGGATGAGATAAGTGCGAAAGCCACTGTCCATGCCTGGTCTCTGAACATTTCTGCGGATGCGCCATGAAGATATACAATAGGCAGAAAAACAACTATTGTCGTAATAGTTGATGCAGTAATCGCACCTCCTACCTGCCCGGTCCCGGTTATAACAGCTTCTTTAAGGGGCATCCCGTCTTCATGGTTCCTGGTTATGTTCTCAAGCACAACAATGGCATTGTCGACAAGCATACCGGCCCCCAGAGCCAGACCTCCCAGCGTCATAATGTTCAGTGAAAGATCTCCGAAATACATCAGATTAAATGTGGCAATTACCGAAACCGGGATCGCCACACTTATTACAAGTGTTGTTCCTATCCTGCGCAGGAAAATATAAAGTACCAGCACAGCAAGAAAGATCCCCAGGAAAAGAGTGTTCTTTACTTCTCCTATTGAGTTATTAATAAAAGTACCCTGATCGGCAACCTTAATGAATTCGTAACCGGGTAATGCCCTTTCAAGTTCATCAATCGCCTCATCAAGGCTCTTAACGGCATCTACTGTATTGTATTTCGGTTCTTTGTAAACAGACAGACCGATACACCTTTTACCGTTTATTGTAACAATGTTCTCGGGATCCTTATTTGCAAATCCAACTTTCGCAACATCCCTCAAATAAACAGGGACACGGGCTGAGGCTGAGGCTGAGGTTGAGGTCGGGGTTCCGCCTGAGGTTCCGGCAGATTCACCTGCAGGAGATTGCTTAAAACCCACAATTATATTTTCAAGATCCCTCAGGTCTTCAAGTACACTTACACCCTTTACAACGTACTTGGTCCCCATTTCAACTATGGAACCGCCCGACACATTTCTGTTATAATTACTTATCTGTGCGGCAATACCGTCAGGGGTAAGCCCGAATGATTCCAGAAGGTAATCGCTCGTCTCAATAACTACTTCACTTTCTTCTTTTCCCGTGATCCTCACATCAGCAATTCCTTCTATCCTTATAATCTCATTACGGATATAGTTTTCAGCAACCTTCCTCAGTTCATCCATATCAGATATCTGGTCGTTCTTTAATCCGACGATCATCACAGGGGATGCATTCGGATCATACTGTGAAATTGTAAAATCTTCGAGGTCTGAATTCTGGCTGAACGAGTTAAGTTCTTTCTGAAGATCGAGGAAAGCTTCGTCCATATCTTTGTTCCAGTTATATTCAACAGTTATTGTTGCAGAACCGGCCTTTGAAACTGAGGAGACCTGAATCACATCGCTCTGCCTCATTGCAAGTGATTCTATCTGATCGACATAGTTCTTTTCTATTTCTTCAGGTGGTTTTTCACCGGATGAAAGCTCGATATATATTTTCGGATTATTCAGATCGGGAAAGAGATCTGTTCCCAGTTTACCAAATGAGATAAATCCGAGAAGAACGATCCCCAGCACCAGCATTAGTACTGTAACAGGGTATTTTACGGCAAATCTTGCAATAGCATTCATGGAGGCTAAATAATGATTTTAACCTTTGATCTGTTGCTCAGGGTTTCAAAGCCTCCGGTAACTACCCGTTCGTTCTTTTCCAGCCCTCTGATGATCTCCACATCAGTCAGGTTTTCAAGTCCTGTTTCAACTATCCTTTCTACAGCAATACCACGGTCTATTACAAATACCGTTTTCCCTCTCTGTCTTGACAGGATTATGTTTTTCGGGATCACAATAACGGAATCCTTTCTCCGGGTAACAATATCTGCTTTAACAAACATCCCCGGGCGAAGCAGGAAGCCGGAATTATCTATATTGATTGTTCCCTTAAAAGTACGCGTATCTGCCTCTATTGCCGGAGATAGCTGTGTGATCGTACCTGCTATGGTATCTCCCGGAATTGTATAATTAGTAAGCCTGACCTCCTGTCCGGGTTTTATTACAGATATATATTTTTCGGGAAGCCTGACATCCATATACATTGTTCTGTAATCCATGATTTTAGCTATAGTTACCCCGGAAGCTGTTTCGGTTCCCTGTGTATAGTAAGGCAGATCCACAATAACACCTTCGATGGGAGAGATCACCCTTGTTTTCTGGAGCTTGAGTTTTGAGTTAATAACTGTTGTTTTGGCATTCTCATAATTGATACCTGCAGTTTTAAGCTCTTTCAGGGTCACGCCTCCTTTTTCATAAAGGGATTCCTGTTTTCTGAGCTCGGTTTCCATCAGTTCCAGGTTCAGCTGATTTGTTTCCATCTGGACAGAGTTTACATACTCCTCATCCTCAAGCCTTGCAATAATGGCCCCGGCTCTGACCCTGTCGCCAAGCTGCCATAACCTGCCTGTCTGCGGGTTCTTCTCAAGAAAATATGCTGCGGGGATTTTCGATTTCAGCTCAATCTCCCCTTTCGGGAAAGATGTCCCTGTTGTGTTGACATATTCTTCAATCGATCTGAGGCTCAGTTCCTGAACGCTGACAGGTATCTCGATATCGGCTGTAAGGTTCTGGTCACGGTTCCTGCATGCAGCGAATGATGTAATAAGGATTAATAGGGTTATGATCTTTTTCATTGTTAAAAAATTATAGGGAAAAGATTGACTTTATAATTATTTTATTATAACCCCCTTCCCGACCTTCCCCCGGGGGGGGAAGGAGAGAACGAGGCCTTTCCCCCCTGGGGGAAATGAGAAAGGGGGTAAAAAAATATAAATATAGGTACTCCATGGTTACTGTCACTTCATTATTTTTCCATACTTTTTACCGGAGTCACGGGTTCTTTTTTCTCGAAATCATACAGTGTCTGGATCTTCAGATTAAGCAGTTCAAGCTTATATGAGATAAGGGAATTTGTATAGGAAAGCTGTTTTTCGGAAAGCTGGTTCTGATATATATTAAGGTCCATCCCGGTCAGATCCCCGTTGCGGTATTTTTCAAGGTTCAGATCATATGTCAGCTGGGCATTTGTTACATTCTGCTGTGCTATTCCGATCTGGTTACGCAGATTGATCAGGTTCCTGTAAACCTGCCTTACCCCAAGAATTATATCGTTCTGCTCCTCTTCGAAAGATACATTTGCCGATTCGATGGTCGCCTGCGATGCTTTGATCCTTGACTTCCTTTCTCCCCAGTCCCAGAGAGGTATTGAAAATGAAAGAGAAATACTTTCGTTATCGGTGGGGCTCTCATAAACATTCCCAATGTTTTCATTATCCCCGAAAAGCCCTATTGAAAGTCCAAGGTTTCCCTTGAATTCATTGAGAGCTTTTGTCTGAATAAGATCAAATTCTGCTGTTTCTATATTTATTTTACTCTGCCTCAGTTCCATCCTGTTCGCGAGACCCTGATCAATCGCAAAAGCTACATCTATCTGAACAGTATCGACATCGATATTGGGCAGAACCATAAAATCATCATAAAGGCTCATACCAATTATTATCTTGAAGTCGTCCTTTGCATTTTCATATTCTACCTGGCTGTTCTCGTATTCCGATCTTGAGGATGCAAGGTTGAGTTCGGCCTGGAACATTTCTTCACGGGCTGATATGCCGGCATCGACTTTGTTTTTAATAACTTCATGGCTCTGTTGCATATTCTGGTAAGCCTGCCGGGCTATCTCCATGCTCTGCTGTTTCTGATAAACGTAATAAAATGCCTGAGTCACACCTTTTTCGAGAGATAAAAGCTGAATTGCATAGTTAAGCTGTGAATTCTCAAGGGCCAGCTGTAACTCTTTTAGCTGAAGTTTTGTACGGTTATAAGTAAAGAGAGGCTGATCGAGATTCAGTGAAAGCCGGTTGCTGAATCCCTTTGTTGTCCTTTCGGCAAATTCACTGTAGGAATCAGTATAACCAAAGCGGTTGGTCAGTGAAACAACTGCATCGGTCAGAACAATAGGCTGGGCTACAGTAAACAGCCCGAAGCTTTCTGTGGTCCTTGTTGTATTCCATTTGGATATAAGATCATTGAATTCCCTGTTCTGGTTGTATCCGATCGGATTTATTGATAATGAGAACTGGGATTTCAGCGCAGCATTCTGGGCATTGAGGTTTTCCTGGCTCCGGATGAGGTTAAGCTTTGTCCTTTTCATATTGGGACTATTG
>JAKQPD010000092.1 GCA_029564935.1 Bacteroidota bacterium | reverse complement strand
TATTCACAGGATTATCCCTTCAGGAATGTAAAGCTGCCGGAAAATGAAAGGATCAATAACCTCATTTCCCTGATGACCCTGGATGAGAAGATAAGCTGCCTTTCAACCAGACTGGCTGTGCCGAGACTTGGCATAACCGGGACCAGGACTATTGAAGGATTGCACGGACTGGCTTACAGCGGTCCTGCAAACTGGGCAATGAAGGGACCAAAAGCCTCGCCAACAACAACATTTCCCCAGGCTATTGGCCTTTCACAGATGTGGGATACTGAATTACTAAAGGAAGTTGCTGACTGGCAGGCCACTGAAGCAAGATATCTTGCTCAGAACAAAAAGTTCGGGATCTCCGGTCTGATAGTCTTTGCACCAAATGCCGATATGGGACGGGATATAAGATGGGGGAGGACTGAAGAATGTTTTGGGGAAGATCCCTTCCTGAACGGGTCGATGGTAACAGCTTATGTGAAGGGTTTACAGGGGAATGATCCGGTTTACTGGAAAACTGCATCACTTATGAAGCATTTTCTGGCCAACAGTAACGAGAATAACAGGTCATACAACAGCTCCGACTTCGATGACAGACTTTTCCGGGAATATTACTCATATGCCTTTTATAAGGGTGTTGTTGATGGAGGATCACAATGCTATATGGCAGCCTATAATAAATACAACGGAATACCCTGCACTGTGCATCCCGTGTTGAGAAATGTCACTATGAAGGACTGGGGTTTGCGGGGAATTATATGCACTGATGGCGGTGGATACCGTCAGCTTCTGACAACACATGCTTATTATCCTTCTCTTGATATTGCAGCTGCCGAATGTATTAAAGCTGGAATTACAGTTTTTCTTGATAATTATCTTGCACCGCTGAAAGAAGCACTGACAAAAGGTCTGGTCAGTGAGAAAGAGATTGAGGAAGCCATTTATGGTAACCTGAGAATACTCCTTAAGCTTGGTATGCTTGATAATTCATCATCCAATCCTTATACACAAATAGGTATTTCTGATACAATTGCGCCCTGGACAAAACCTGAAGCCAGAGAACTTACCAGAAAAGCAACCCAAAAATCGATTGTACTGATGAAGAATGAACGTAACCTGCTGCCGGTCAGTATGGAGAATATCAGATCAATTGCTGTAATCGGACCTTCAGCAAATATGGTTGTATCCGATTGGTATTCAGGAACACCTCCCTATAAAGTTTCAATCCTGGACGGTATCAGGAATGCAACCGGGGATAAGGTTAAGATCAGCTTCGCAATGAGTAATAAAGCCGATTCGGCAGTTATTGCCGCAAAGGAATCAGACATTGCCATTGTATGTGTGGGAAATCATCCCCTAAGCTATGGACTTGGATGGGGACAGAACCATGTTCCCAGCGATGGACGTGAAGAGGTTGACAGACAGGCAATATCTCTTGAACAGGAAGATCTTGTGAAGCTTGTTTATGCAGCTAATCCGAGAACGGTCCTTGTGATGGTCTCAAGTTTCCCTTACTCCATAAACTGGTCCAAAGCTAATATTCCTTCAATTCTGCATATAAGCCAGTCGAGTCAGGAGCTTGGTAATGCCGTTGGAGATATTATTTTCGGAAAAGTGAGCCCGGCAGGGCGATTGGTACAAACCTGGATCACATCAATTGACCAGTTGCCACCAATACTCGATTATAATATCAGGAACGGAAGAACCTATATGTACAGTAAAAATGAACCTTTGTTTCCATTCGGTCATGGACTCACATATTCGGAGTTTTCGTATTCAGATTTAAAAACTGACAGGAAAAGGATCTCTCCTGCAGAGACCGTGAATGTGAGCTTCACTATCCGGAATACGGGTAATTATGACAGTGATGAGGTACCTCAGTTATATGTCAGTTTCCCCGGATCAAAAGCCGAACGTCCTGCTAAAGCTTTGAAAGGATTCGCACGGGTATTTATAAAAAAGGCAGAATCAAGGATTATTACTATTCCATTAAAAGCATCTGATCTGGCATACTGGAATACAGATACAGGCATGTGGACAAATGAACCCGGAGAAGTTGATTTTTTTATTGGTTCTTCATCATCAGATATTAAACTGAAGGGAAGACTGATATTAAAATGATATAAAAATATATTATAATAATACTAAATTAATATCTAAATGATATCATGTATTCATGTTTTGTGAGATAACGGTTTAATACAGAGTTGGAATGAAAATAGTCGTACTTGATGGTTATGCCCTGAATCCCGGTGATCTTTCATGGGATGAATTAAAAACACTTGGAGAGGTTGAAATATATGACAGGACAACTCCGTCTGAAACTGTTAAAAGGGCCTCAGGCAGACAAATCCTGCTTACAAATAAGACCCTTCTGATGTCAGAGGAACTTGATCGGTTACCTGATGTGAAATATATCGGGGTTTTGGCTACCGGCTATAATGTTGTGGATACTGAAGCAGCAAAACAAAAAGGGATAATTGTAACAAATGTCCCGGCATACGGTACGATGTCGGTAGCACAACATGTTTTTGCACTGATATTTGAATTTTCAAATTATGCAGGGTGCTTGTCAGAAGGTGTCCGGAGTGGCAGATGGAGTAATAGCATTGATTTTTGCTACTGGGATAAACCGCTGGCAGAACTTGCCGGTCTCACCATTGGTATTATCGGTTTTGGCAGGATTGGAAGGGCAGTAGCAGGAATCGCAGAAGCTTTAGGAATGAAAGTGATTATAAGTGAAAGGAATAAAGTGCCGGGATATGAGAATCATTCTGTTGAAGAGCTTCTTAAGCAGAGTGACATTGTTTCACTGCATTGTCCGCTGACTCCCGAAACAAAAGGTATCATTAATTCCGTAAGACTTAAGCTGATGAAATCTTCAGCTCTGCTTGTAAATACTGCCCGTGGTCCGCTGGTTGTTGAAAAAGATCTTGCGGATGCCCTTAATGACGGAAGAATAGCCGGTGCGGCCCTCGATGTTTTGTCAGTCGAGCCTCCTCCTTCCGATAATCCGCTGCTTTCTGCAAAAAACTGCATTATAACACCTCATGTGGCATGGGCATCTTTCTCAGCAAGAAAGCGGCTCATGGATATTGCTGTCTCTAATGTAAGGCAATATTTATCAGGTAATCCTGTAAATGTTGTAAATGGATAAGGTTAATAGTACTGATATTGGGTATTTCAAAAAGTCCTGTCCCTAAATTTGCTTTCTGATGAGGCATACCCAGTCTTTCCCGGGATCTTCAGGAGGAAATCCGATCCTGGCAAATCCGATACCTGTAACTTTTTCAGTCGTCCCCGTCATCAAATCTCCACCGGAACGCGGATTAAACCATTTTATTCCGTAAATCCCCGGATCAAGCAGGATTTCTGTAGTACCTCCTTCAGGCAGGTAAATGGCATATATCTCCCCGGCTTTTGCTAAACAATAGTCTTCTGTTGTTTTTGTGATTCCGTCAGCATTTGTCATTTCGGTGAAAGGCAGGTAAAGGTGAAAGAAATCAATTGCTGTTCCTGTCTGGTCCCATAATTTATCCCGGCTCCGCCAGTCTTCACAGCTCAGATCGGAGTGAGGATATTTATATCCGAAATACCATTCAACACCTGCACCTCCGGCCATCAGATTCCCCCAGAGTGCCTTGTACCTTATTGTGTCATGAACAGGATCAAATTCGTCGGGCAGAGAACCTTTCCAGGACGGGCCGATTTCATCAAGACAAACCACCCAAGGATGACCTGATTCAGCTGATCTGCTGATCCAGTATTTCGCATCCTCATGTATTTCATTAACATTGCCACACTGAACTGACGGACCCTCAGCATTTCTGAATCCGAGATAAGCTGTCATATCCTTTATTCTCTGCTGTGGAGCAGAATGAGTATGTATAACTATGAAATTATCGTACGGATCTGTTTCTCTCAGATAATCTGCCATTTTTTTTGTATCCTGGTATGTCTGGCCGTAAGGCGACCAGTCAGTGGCATGATGTTCCTCACCCAGATTCCATGTAATGCCAAGATTATGTGAGAAGCGTGCCACCAGTTCTCTCAGGTATAATTTACGCTGTACATCAAGGTAGCCACAATCAAGAAGACATTCATTTTCCGTTTCCTGAAGTACGAAATGCTTCATGATCCCCAGCTTATCGGCATGTTCAAAGACAATTTCCCACTGGTCGAGCTTACTGCAGTCGAAGCGGTATCTTTCATTGCGATCGGTGTAGGGCCAGACGTCATCGCCATCACCAAGTATGTTCAGGGTAAGGAAATAGAAACTATTCATGCCTTTGGATGACAAATAATTGAGAGCCCCGATTATCCCTTTTCCTCTGCCGTTTTTCCATTGGGGATCACCCTCTTTCCAGTCGCCGGTATGAGGTATATACATGTGAAGCCCGCTGTTTGGAGCCGCCTCGCCACTTCTGGTCTGATTACTGCCTCCGTAATATGTTCCGTCAAATTCTTTGTATCCCAGAAAGTTCTCCGGGGAATCAGTCCCACCTTTAAGGAATGGTTCACCGGTCCCGGCAAACCTCAGAAAGTGTGTTCCGTTATATTGAAGTCTTCCTTTTGATCTGAAGTCCGGCTTCGTCTTATCCGTCTTCTGAATGATGATAGTCCCGGCAGAACCATTAAAGTAACATTTCTCACCCCTGCTGATGTCATCAGAAATGGCTATATTCCTGCCTTTTAGAAAAGAAGCTGTATATGTCCAGCTACCTTCAGCGGGAGGAGAGAAGTGAACCCGCCACTTATCACCTGATCTTGCAGATGTTTCGGCTGCATTCCCGTCGGCTGCATAATAGCCCGGAACCATGTATTTCTGATCCCCGTTTGAAAATTCCACATCCAGCCGGTAATCAGTAAAGGGATTTACCGTATCATATTCGCTCGTAAGCGGACCTTTAAATGTAATAGTAATCTTGTGCCACGTTTTCAATTCACCGCTAATCTCAACCGAAGACCTGTCAGAGCAGGCGGTGCAGGAAAAGTATGTTAGTACTGCGGTAACTAACACGGGGAAGATGCTGAATTTCCTCATTTTATAAAGCATGATTATCAGGCTCCGGCATAGACCAGCAGTGCAAGTCCTGCAAGATATGCCAGAAACATAAAGAAGATAAGTGTATTAACTGTTTTATTGGCGCCTTTGAATTCTTTCCATATAAATACACCCCATAATGCCGCGACCAGAGTCGCTCCCTGTCCCAGTCCGTATGATATCGCAAATCCTGCCTTATCTGAGGCAAGTATGCTCATGGACATTCCCAGGTTCCATATCAATCCTCCGAGAATTCCTGTAAGGTGCACTTTCAGGCTTCCTTTTCTATAGTCGCTGAATGTAAGTGCATTGCCCTCTATCGGCTTCTTCATGAGGATATAATTGAAAAGGAGATTGCTGATCACTACACCGACCGCGAAAAAGAAGAGTGCGGAATAGGGAGTAAGCTTGCCTGCTTCGGGTACTGAAAAATTTGTTACCATTGAACTTGCCACAAAGCGGTAGAAAAGTGACATCAGGACACCTGCGGCAACTGAAAGAAGGATCCCTTTCCGGGATACTTTTTGCATGGTTGTACTGTGTTTTTTATATGCTATGGCATCAATTATGATTGCTGCCACAATAAGAGCCAGGCCCGCAAAAAGGATGACCGGATTTCCTTTGGGAGTAAAGATATAGTTGATTATGACTCCCAGGGCCAGCGCTATACCCACTCCGACGGGAAACGCAACGGCCATACCGGCTATTGCCATGGCTGCTACAAGCAGGATGTTTGAAGCGTTGAAGACCACTCCTCCGAGAAATGCATTTAAGATATTTCCGGTTTTAGCCTGAGCAATATCAGGAATGAAACTCCGTCCGTTCTCACCCATACTTCCCAGGGTGAATCCGAGCAGGAGTGAAAAGATCATTATTCCTGCAACATAATCCCAGTAAAAAAGTTCAAAGCGCCAAGATTTACCTGCAAGTTTCTGGGTATTTCCCCAGGAACCCCAGCAGAGCATTGTTACGATGCAGAGAATAACTGCAAGCGAATAAGATTGTGGTATGAACATATGTTTGAAGTTTTGAGTGAGCTAAAGTTACGAGTACTAAAAGTTAAACAAATCCGATACTTTTAAATCCCTGACAACTCTAAGTACTTTAAGTACTCTAAGTACTCTAAGTACTCTAAGTACTTCCTTCTCTGCTATTCAAACGAGAACCTGTAATCCTCATTTGTCTTCTTCTCTGTCCTGAAGATCTTTGCAGACGTAATATAAACTCTAACACCCTCTGATTCAGGACGTTTTTCACCTTTAACCACCAGTTTCATAGTGTGTTCTCCCGGTTTAAGATTTAAAACATGCCAGATGCACTCAGTATGTTGCTGGTTTGCGAAGAAATAATACGTGTCGATTGTCCGGTGAAGGTTTTCGTCGATAAATACATCAGCTTTCCCTCCGTCTTTGAACCAGTTGCCATAAAGTGCTATCCCGGTCCCTGTGAATTTCAGTTCCAGTTCATCGCCGGGAATGTCAGAAAATAACGATTGTTTTGTTTTATTGCCTTCGCGGGAGGATATCTCCCTTAGCTGCCACCGGCCCTTCTTCTTCCAGGAATTTTCATCAAATACTGAGATATTCCTGTCAAAAACAACATCAGGAAATGCCACTTCGAGAGGTGGTTCAACCGGTTCCTGCAATTTTATCCGGATCTTATTTCCTTTTACTGTTCCACCATCTTTCTGAATCAGTTCAAGAGCATAATTATATGTACTTTCCACGGCTGAATTGAAGGAATATGAAGTATGTATGAAGGTTGAATCACCCATAGCTTTAACGCCATCCTGCATTTCGGCCGGCAATCCGCTGAATCCTCTGATCACACCCAGTACGGCCAGAGCATTTGAGGGATTACAATCAGAATCCTGTCCGCAACGTGTAGATACTTCGAGTGTTGACATCGGATCGCCTGCTCCGTAAAGTAATCCCATTGCAATATATGCACCATTCAGCTTGGCATCAATATTGAAGGTTGATCCTGCCCCGCAGATATCAACATTTCCCCATTTCTCCTCAAGGTCCTTCCATGCCGCCCTCCAGTCATCAGGATACTGTTTGTGAAGTATGACAACATCTTTTATGATCTTATAATAATCACTCCCTGAAGGAATTGACCTTAGGGCTTTCTCAATTATCGCAGGGATGTCATCTTCAAAGAAAGCTTCCGCATAAAGAGCTGCAACAAATACTCCTCCATAAACACCATCCCCATAGTTCATAATTCTTCCTATCTTATCGGCAATACCAAGGGCTGTCTTCTGCATTCCGGGACACATGAATCCGATATAATCAGCTTCGATCTGAAAATCGATGTCATCGGCATGTATGTTATATTCAGGGCTTCCTGAAAGAGGGGCAAAAATACTGTCGTAAAAATTCTTTCTTGCCTGCATATTTGCATGCCAGAGGGGATAACCTGACTTTGCGAACAATTCCTGGTATTTCTTTGACGGAGCATCGATCCCGTATTTGTCCATAGCCATCAGGAATGTAAGCTGGACATAAATGTCATCCTGCCACAGGCTTCCTCTTATATCCGATGGTTTCCACCTGATCGTATCCTCATAGGTTTTGCCCTGTGCCCTGAACTCAGTCGGGGCGCCGTATGTAACACCAACCATTTTCCCTGCCCAGCCTCCGGCAATTTTATCCTTTAGTATATCAGGTTTTATAGTCCGGAATCCGTCATTCGAATCACTACAGGTTGTAAGGATCGAAATTATTCCAAGTAATGATGAAAAAATAATTGCTCTGGTCATTTATTTAAGTTTAAGTAAGAACAATTGAACAAACGAATAGCGAATGAAGAACTTCTTCATTCTTAATTCATATCTGTTATTATTGAGGGGTCAGACCTCTTTCCGGTACGGTGCGGAAGCCTGAGCTCCGAGACGGGTAACCGATATAGCAGCAGCTTTATTTGCAAAAACTACTGCGTCTTTTATTCCTTTTCCTTCAGCAAACGCGACAGCAAGGGCGCCATTGAAAACATCTCCCGCGGCAGTGGAATCAACAGCTTCGACTTTGATTCCGGGAATAATTCCGGTAAACTCATCAGCTTTGACATAAGCTCCTTTTGCACCAAGTGTGATGATGACATTCCTGACTCCTCTGCGCTGCAGTTCAGTTGCGGCCTTCTCAGCAGATGATTCATTACTGATCTTAATACCTGTAAGAATGCCAGCTTCATTTTCGTCAGGTGTGATGAGCCATAAGTGCCGGAGAAGATAGTCATGAAGCTTCTGTGCCGGGGCCGGGTTGAGAATGACCTTCAGACCGTGTTCGGCGGCAGTCAGTGCTGCATACTCTACGGTCATTACCGGAATTTCAAGCTGAAGAAGAAGGATCGAATACTTGCCCGTTGAGAAAAGATCTGATGGAATGTCTTCAGCGACCAGGTTGCCATTTGAACCTGGTGCGACGACAATATTATTTTCTCCTGCCGAATTCACTGTGATCAGCGCAATACCTGAAGGAAGAGCGGTGTCCTTAACAATATTACGTGTATCGACGCCTTCTTTTTTCAATACCCCTACTGTCTGATTTCCAAAAAGATCATCCCCGATTTTTGTTATAAAGGATACTTTCCCGCCTAACCGGGCAGCAGCAACAGCCTGATTGGCTCCTTTTCCGCCGGGATTCATGAAGAAAGTGCCGCCAAGAACTGTTTCCCCGGGCAACGGCAGCTTATCAGTCTTAATTACCATATCGGTATTAGAACTTCCTACTACAAGAATACGGTTCATATTTTTTGTCGGTTTAAAAACATGATAATTAAACTCTAAGGTAATCAAAACAACTTGAAATGAACATGACGTGAAGAAAATTATTTTAAAAAAAGTTAATATTCATGGAACAATTTAAACCAATTATCTATATTTAAGGGCTTTTGAAAATTCTTTTCACTGTATGAAATTTTCATTATGATTAATTGGTCCGGATTGTCCGGACTGTTTGATTTACGCTAAAATAATAATATAATCTTAATATGAAAAAGAACACTTATAAGTACATACTCATCATTTCGGCTATCCTTTTTTTAGGTGCATTGATAGCGGCTTTAAGTCATAAAATAACTATTACCGGCATCTTTATGATAGCTGGTTTTATCGGACTCGCTACCGGGGTAAGGGGTTATCAGAAGCTGAAGGGATTTTCCTATACCCTCTGGATATTTACAGCGGTCACAGCTTCAATGTTCTACCCTCAGTATTTTATTTCAATAGGTGATTTTCAGTTTAAAAGCCTTATCGTTCCATTACTTCAGATAATAATGTTCGGAATGGGGTCACAAATGAGTTTTGCCGATTTTGCCGGGGTTATAAAAATGCCAAAGGGTGTTCTTGTCGGCGTTGTTTCTCATTACATGATAATGCCGCTTGTAGGTTTCTCCATTGCAAAGATATTTTCATTTCCGCCGGAAATAGCAGCAGGAATAATACTTATAGGGACAGTTCCAAGCGGTCTGGCTTCAAACGTGATGTCATTTCTTGCCAAAGCAAATCTTGCTCTTGCCGTGACTGTTGGTGCTATTTCGACAATGCTTGCACCATTTATCACACCAACTCTTATGAAATGGCTTGGAGGACAGTTTATTGAAGTCAGCTTCTGGAGTATGATGCTCGATATCCTGAATATGATAATACTTCCTATTGTCGCAGGTTTTATCTTTAATCTTTTTGTAAAGAAAGGCACTCCTTCGAGATCAAAGGTCATACAGCTCATATCTTATACGCTTGTCATTTTACTAACAACCCTTGTATACATAAAGGTTAAGGATTTCAGTGTTCCCCAATTGCTGGTTCAGTTTGCAAAATCAATGGGATGGTTCTTCTTCCTGCCGATGATTGGTGCAACAATAATTGCCCGATATACCAGAGGTGATAATAAAATTATGGAAAAAGTACTTTCGATGGTATCAATGGTGGGAATTGCAGCTATAGTAACCGTCATTACAGCTTCGGGCCGGGATAATCTGCTTACTGTCGGCGGATTGCTTATAATTACAAGTCTGCTTCACAATCTTACAGGATATACGTTGGGATACAGTCTTTCCTGGCTTGTCGGAATGCCTGAAAGGGATAGACGGACCATAGCCTTTGAGGTCGGCATGCAGAACGGTGGCCTTGCATCAGGACTGGCAATACAAATGGGCAAAGCTGCGACTGTCGGTCTCGCACCTGCAATTTTCGGTCCTCTGATGAATATCACAGGATCTGTCCTGGCTAACTGGTGGAGAGGGAAGCCGGTTAAGGAGGACGGAAGTCAGAAGACCGAAGACGGAAGTAAGGATTGACTTCCGACTTCGGACTTCCGACTTCGGACTTCCGACTTCGGACTTCCGACTTCGGACTTTCATTCAACCCTTTCCATTATTTCGAGACACATCCGTCCGTTGTGGTAGGGGCAGATCCAGTTTCCTGCCTTTTCTCCGCCACCGATACCCTCGGGTGTAACTGAAGTGAACCAGCTGCCATTTTCTTTATCGATCATATACATATCGATAAAATTCCATGCGTGTATTGCTTTGTTAAGATAATCCTCATTGCCGGAGAGTTCGTAGGCATTGGTGAAACCCACTACCGATTCGGCTTGTTCCCACCAGCTCCGGGTAAGCCTTAAATGGCCTGTTGATCTGTCTTTTTCTGTAAGCATACCACCATCGGCCAGTAGTCCTTCAGATGCAGCATCAGCTATCTTTATACTCACCTCCTTAACTCTCCCGATGAGATCAGGATCCTTTAGCAGCGATGCCGCTTCGTAAAGCAGCCAGGAGGACTCAATATCGTGACCATAGGAATCTATCTGTGAGGTACCGTTCCATTGCCTGTCAAGAAAACAGATGAGATGGTGACTGTTTTTGTCAATAATATGATCGAGGAAAATGTTAACCATGTTCTCCAGTCTCTCAGCCATCTTTTTTGAGGGCCAGACGCGGTAAAGATTTGCATAAGCCTCCATTATATGAAGCGATGTATTCATTGTTTTCTCATCAGCCGGTGTCCGCTCCCCGATGAGCCTTTCACGCGAACGCTGCCAGTCGCGGCTGAACACTTCATAATATCCGTTGAACTCCTTGTCAAGGACATTCTTTTCAAAGAGCTTAAAAATACCTTTTGCTGCTTTAAGAGCCTCCCTGTCCCCGGTAGCCCTTGCATATTCGGATAACCCGTAAATGAAGAATGCCTGGGTATATGTATGTTTCCTTGTATCCTGGGGCTCACCTTTGGCATCCAGCATCATATATGCTCCTCCATATTCCTTGTCGATGAAATGAGCCAGGACGTATTCTTTAGCCCGCGTTGCAAGTTTGAAATATTCCGGATTTTTTGTAACCCTGTATGCTGCCGAATAGGTCCAGAGTATCCTTGCATTTAAGATTCCTCCTTTTCCGGCATCAGGGATAACACGGTTATTCCTGTCAATCCGGCCGTAAAAACCTCCGTTGACCTCATCGGGCATTTTGGCTGACCAGTAAGAGAGAATGTTATTATTCAGATTGTCAGTGACCCTCTCTTTCAGCATCTTCAGCTTCTGCTCCGGTGATAAATCCAATGATATCTGACAGATAACATTGGCAGCAAAAAGTGAAAATACAAACATAAGTAACAGGATTCTTTTCATTGTATGATAATTATAGGATTAATACAGGGTTGTTTAAAAAAATAACCGCAAAAGGCGCAAAGAATTTTCGCAAAGGACGCAAATAGTTAAATAGCAGCCATTTAACTTTGCGTCCTTTGCGTAATCCTTTGAGCTCTTTGCGGTTAATTAAAATCTACAGTATGCCACTTATCTAAGTAATTTTATCAGCTCCATAACCTGTCATGTGACCTCTTCTGATCCCAGTCAGGTGTCGGTTCAAACCATCCCGCTCCCTTAGGCATATGCTTTTTGCATTCTTCCTCGTTAAGCTCAATACCCAGGCCGGGTGCATCAAGAGGGACATATACAAAACCATTTTCAAACATTGGTTTGGATCCGGTCATTTTGACAAGGTTATTATAATATGGTGTATCAACACTGTGATGTTCCAGTGCCAGGAAATTCTGGGTTGCTGCAGCACAATGTACACTTGCCATCAGACAGACAGGAGATCCAGCCATATGCATTGCCATAGCCACATGGTTTTCTTCAGCATAATCTCCGATCCTTTTTGTTTCAAGCAATCCACCTGAAGTTCCGATATCAGGATGAATAATATCAACAGCTCTTGCATCAATCAATGGCTTGAATCCATCCCTGAGGCAGTAGATATCTTCACCGGTAAGGATTGGTGTTTCAAGAGCATCCGAAAGGACTTTATTATTTACGACATCAAACCAGGGAACCATATCCTCAAGCCATGCAAGCCTGTATTTCTCCATAGCCCTTCCGAAACGGATTGAATTATTTACATCAAAATGCCCGAAATGGTCGGCACAAAGAGGTATCTCATAACCAACACCATCCCTTACTTTCTCTACATATTCTGCCAGTCCGGCAAGACCTTTATCAGTTATCTGTACCTGAGTGAAAGGATGCAGGGTATTTCCGTAGCCCATATACGTTCTGAGATCATACTGGCCTACAGCGCCATCCCAGAATTTTGAGTTTACAATAGCATCAGGTATTTTAGCTACTACGTGTATGCCCAGGTCCATTTTGAGCCAGGTAAATCCCTGTTCCTGAACTCTCAGTTTCATCACTTCAGCAAATTTTACCGGATCGTCTGCACCGGGAGTATCGGCATACATCCTGATTTTATCACGATATCTTCCTCCCAGCAGCTGCCATGCAGGTACATTGTAGGCTTTTCCTGTCAGATCCCAGAGAGCCATTTCAACTGCGCAAACCCCTCCGCCCTGACGGCCATGGTATCCGTACTGCCTTATGATCTTGAAGATCATTTCAACATTACAGGGATTAAGTCCCAGTATCCTGCTTTTCAGGAAAAGAGCATACCTTACATCGGCGCCGTCCCTTACTTCGCCCAGTCCGTAAATACCCTGGTTGGTATCGATCCTTATAATATGCTTATTCATTATAGTTGCATAACGCATATCAGTTATTTTAAGATCCGACGGGCTGGATGCCCTGCTGACCTTCTGGGTGGTCTGGGCAATTGTATCCTCTAAGGATAAGGACATTAATCCTCCCAGAGCAATACCTCCGAGTGCGGTTTTCTTAAGGAAATTCCGCCGGCTGTTACTTGTTGCCGGATTATCTATCTCTGCATGAATGGCCTTAGCTTCAGCCATCTCAAGCTTTTTGTTCTCTTCTTTCAGTTTCTCTATTATTTGTTTCATCTGCATATAGATTTATTGTTTCACATTTAATTAGTTTTTGTTTACGGCACCCGGCTTCCGGCTACCGGCACCCGGCTTCCTACTACCGGCCCCCGGCTTTGGGCTTCCGGCTCCCCGGCTGCCAACCTGCGCTCTTAGCCCTTCGCTCCCCGCTCTGCGCCCTACGCTCTGAGCTCTGCGCCCTGCACCATCACCAGTGCCTTTCCTTGAAATAGTTGTCCAGCTCAGCCTTTGTCATCGGAAGTTTCCCGGGATAATTATTCAGCCAGTTCATAAAGTCTTTTCTTATCTCTTCTGACCACTGGCTATCAATCTGGCCGGGTTTATATTTACCCTCTTTCAGACGGAGATGGCCGAATTCATCCCTCAGTGCGGTAACTTCCGAAGTGATGACAAGATCTTCCACAAGGTAAGCAGGAATGAATATAACTCCAAACTTCTTGGCTAAAACCACATCGCCCGGTAATACTATTGCTCTGCCAATTCTCACAGGTGCATTTATTGAAACTAAACTCATCTGGGTTATGTATGACGGATCCTGACCTCTGATCCAGCCATTGAATCCCTTTATTTCTGACAATCCTTCAAGGTCCCTTACCGATCCGTTAAAGATAACACCACGTTTGGATTTTGAATAAATAGAGTTTCCAAGATTATCCCCGATCAGGGTCCCATCTATTATTTTTCCGTAACTGTCGGCGACATAAACATCACCTTCAACGAGTACGTCGATGGGCCAGGAATTTGTACCTCCCTGCTGTGCGCGTCCTTCCGTTTTGCCCTGAGCTTTAATATATTTTTCAAGGTCCGGTCTGAGCGGCATATATTGTGCAGTGACCACCCGTCCGGTCATGGGTTCATCAGGATTGATTATAATCCAGTCGCTTTCGAACTGGTTCTGATATCCTTTACCGCGAAGGACACCCCATGCTTCCTCCATGGAGATATTTTTTAATCTCTCGAGAATTGCATCAGAAACCTTAGGCCTTCCGTCAGGGAACCTTTCTCCTTTCCAGTCGGCTGTGATTGCTTTAATATATTCAGGAGATGACCCTACATTCTGGCCATAAATGAGAATAGTTACCAGAAATGAGAATAAGAGTGCTATAGTTTTTTTATTCATATTACGTTGCTGTTATCCGGTTTAATTTTTACGAATTTATACTTTGTTACCAAACTTATAAGTTCAGGTTCCGGGTTTCAGGTTTCAGGTTCCGTATTTTTAGAAACTTTGAACCTGGGACTTGGAACTTTGAACCCGGAACCTGAAACCCGAAACATTGAATCCGGAACTTTGAACCCGGAACCAGCCTTCTCCGCCAGTTGGCGGATCCGGCTGGCAATGCCCGGAAGCCGGAAGCCGGATTAATTCTTATCCCACCATAGCTTCTTTGAGATCTCTTCTTCCCTGGTCATAGAGGTTGACCAACCCTGTGCAGTAATAGCTGCATTGAGTTTATCGAGATTGTTAGACCTCTCGTTTTCAGGGTAAGCATATCTGGTAGGCATCTGGGCGGTTGCTGAGTTTGAAGGAAGGTTCAGATTCATTCTACGGACATTTGACCATGCTTCAGTAGGATTCATATACATTGAAACCCACATTTCTTCAGCCAGTCTTTGCTTTGCAGCATCTCCCGTACCCAGAGGATTGGCAGCAATATAATCTGTGATCTCAGAGCTTTCAATTTTCTGTGTGGGAAGTAATCCCGAGAAGGAGCTCATAAAGTTCATGCTTGCTGTTATTGCGGCTTCATAGGCGGCTGTTGCTGTCGTTCCTGTCGTCCAGCTGTTGAGTGCTGCTTCTGCTATCAGGTAATTCATTTCTGAAGCTGTGAGAATAGAAAGCGGCTGATCCATTGTGAACAGGAAAGGATTGGGACTTGTGTATGTCCAGTGATATGCAGCAAGAGTGGGGGAGGGATTTGCATTTGTACCATGCACCATACCTTTTGCCTGGCTCAGATCCCAATCCCATTTGGATTCATCTCTCCAGTAAGTCTGCATGTTTGATGCAGTAACGGCAGTTATTGTATTGTTCAGACGCCCTCCGAAAATGACTTTCCTGCGGGGATCGGCTTTAGCTTTAAGGAAATCAACAAAATATTCGCCCAGCTTCATATAACGTTCCGGATCGCCGGAAGGTGAGCCTTCAAAGAATGAACTATAAGGGCTCTTTTCACTGTTCATCCCGTCTTTTGTCTGAAGGGTCCAGTTATCAGCATTATTAGTGATCACGCCACCTGCAATGGCTTTTTCAGCATAAGTTTTTGCCATAGCGGCATCAGCATCCGAAGCCCTCATAGCTATTCTCAGCATGAGTGAATACCCGTATTTCTTCCACTTGTCTATGTTTCCGTTATAAACAATGTCACGGGCCTTTTTTGGATCTGCATTACCCTTCCATGTCAGAGAAACAACAGTTGCATCCGTTGAGAAAGATGTTAAAGCCTGATCAAGGGTCTGGAGCATATATTTATAAATGTCGGCCTGCCTGTCATAGCCCGGTTTCATATTGTTGCTTATATATGCCTGCCCTGCTTCAGTTATCGGAACATCGCCGTAGAAATCTGTGAGTCTTTGAATAACAGCAACTTTCATGATCCTGGTCATGGCAAGGTTGTTAACCTGGTTGGGATCATCCTTTTTTACAAGAAAATCTTCAAGAGCAATTGACATTTTAAGTGCTCCGGTATAAACTCCCCAGGGGTTGTCATTCAATCCCTGATCGAACTGATAGAGACCACCGAAGAGCATGAGGTTTGAATATGTAGCATAATATTTACAATAACCTCCCTCCAGTCTGGCAGGGTTACCGCCTGTGGATCCACGACCATGGCTGATAAGGATGTTGGTGAATAACATTGACATATCTGCATTGTCAGGAGTAAGCATATATTTGGGATCATCCAGGTCAATGAGATTGTCTGTATCGCATGCATATCCGCCGATCAGGATTAATACGGCGAGTAAAAATCTATAGAATATGTTACTTTTCATTGGATATCATTTTAGAAATTAGCATTGATGTTTAGCGTAAATGACCTGGTTGAAGGCAGTGCACGGTTATTTATACCTGTTGCTCCTCCTGTAGCAGGGTCACCGTTAGGCAGATGGTTAATAATGTCGAACAGGTTTCTTCCGACAACTGATACGTTCAGGTTCTGAACAGGTAAGTTCTTATAAATGTTCTTGGGTATGTTGTAACCTATTGTAACCTGGCGGAATTTTGCATAATCGGCATCGAATACAACCATTTGACAAACACGCTTAGTAAATCCCTCCCTGTAATAGTTCTCAAAGTGTTTTACGTGATAGGGTATCTCGTTTCCTGCAACCGTAACCGGATTTGGCAGGTTGTTTGCCGGGTTGGCGTTAATTGTATATCCGGGTGCTGTTGAAACATCAGACCATACCGGTTCGGAAGAAGTGCCGGAATTATATACTCCTTCGAGGAAGAGAGAACCATCTCTGCCCGGGAGTGTTGATGTTGCCATTCCTCTTTCAACCATTTCCTGTTCTGCCTCGAATGCCACAGTAGCGCCCCACTTACCGTCAATAACAGCAGAGACGGATAATCCTTTCCATTTCAGAGTGGTAGTCAGGCTGGCCGAATTCGGATGGGTTCCGTAACCGAGAAGCGTTTTCTGCGGATCACGTGCCGGGCGCCATGACTGGTGTGCCTGTCCGGCATAATTGAATGTCCATCTTTCCCATACGGGTTTGCCGTCAATTTTCTTCTGCGTATAGCCAAACATAGCATAAGGCCGTTCACCCACTATCTGCTTGACATCAATACCTCCCCCGATGCCAACACTACCTGCGCTTACTTCAGAAACACCTCCAAGATCGAGGATCTCGCCCATGTTATAGGAGTAAGCCAGATTAAATTCCAGATTGACCTTTCCGGTTACCGGTATAAGGGTTAACATCAGTTCATGTCCTTTATTAGCGATGGCTCCAAGGTTGACTGTTGCGCTTGTATAGCCTGAAGATTGCGGAAGCGTAACACCTACAATATCATTGGTGGTTTTCTTACTATAATATGCATAATCGATACCGATCCTGTTCTGGAAGAAACGGAAATCGGCCCCCACTTCCCATTCACTGGTTTCATATGGAAGCAGATTGGGATTGGCAATTCCGTTAGGCAGACTAACCAGGGGGGTGTTCATATATCCGGTGGCATCGAAATTATAACCTATCTTTGTTGCATAAGCACTTGAACCACCTCCAACCTCTGCATAGGAGGCTCTTAGTTTGGCGAAAGACCACCATTCCGGTAAGCTGATCTGATTATGGAGCAGATAACTTATCCCGACACTTGGATAAAAGATGCTGTTATTTTCGGGTGCCAGGGTGGAGAACCAGTCATTTCTGCCTGTAACGGTCAGATATACAAGATCTTTATATGAAGCTTCGGCGCTTCCATATAATGAATTGATCCCGGATTTGCTGTTCGAAACATCTGTATAAAGCTGCCCGGCATTTGTGATTACATGGTAGAACGGGATCAGCAGCTGATCTCCTCTTATTCCGTCACGGTTATAAGCGCTTCTTGTTGAACTTCCTCCAAACATGGCAATAATATTAAAACTGCCAAATGCTTTATTTACGTTCAGAGAATATTCAGCGTTCAGCTGGTTCTCGTTGGTCGTATATTCAGTAACTGCTCCTGTACCGGCCACATTTCCGCGAAGGAATCCGTAAGCATCAATATTGGTCACTTTAAGAACTCCCTTCTCGGTACCGATCCTTCCATTCAGGAACAACCAGTCGGTTATATCATAACGCAAATTGGCATTGGCCGTTATACGGTCCCTTTCGTCGTTCTGGGAATCCTGATAGGCTGACCAGTAAGGGTTCTGATAATAGTCATTTGTACTGAAAGGAAGCATCCAGCCGTCAGGTTTTGCGCCCCATTTATCAGTATCACCTTTAAGCCATGTTATATCCCATGAATTGGGTATCAGTGAAAGCATCTGGATATACCTTGACGGGTATGGCCTGTTCTTGCTTTTTGAGGTTGAATAGTTTGCCCTTGCTTCAAGAGTGATTTTCTTACCGAATTTGCTGTTTATCGAAATACTTGCCGTCTGACGGTTCATTGTCGAATTCGGTACAGGTGAAACATATCTCATATCCGAAATTGATGCCCGGAATCTCTGATTCTGGCCTCCACCTGTAAAGGATATATCATTTGTAATGGTTGAACCAGTACGCATGAATTCTTTCCAGTGGTTTTCGCGAAAACCGAAGGTCATGGGTATGTCCGGATTATCGTTAAAATTTATACCCAGGTCTCTTCCGTCATATTTTGGTCCCCACTGGCGATGTACCTCCTGGTTCCATGTTGAAGGATAGGTATCGCTGTTGTCGCCGTTCATCCCTGAGTTACCATATAATGTCTGGCGGTTCCGGTAAGGATCGACCAGATTCTCAAAACCGAATGATCCGTTATAGCTGATCCCAAGTCCTCTCTGGCCTGTCCCGCTCTTTGTTGTAATAAGAATTACACCGTTTGATGCCCTTGAACCATAAAGTGCGGTTGCTGCAGCGCCCTTGAGTATGCTCATTGTCTCGATATCATTCGGATTAATGGTGGTAAGTGCATCACCGAGGTCCCTTCCTCCATAACTTGAAGATGCTCTTGTGATGGGAACGCCGTCAACTACATAAAGAGGATTGTTGTCGCGGCTTATGGATGTGTTACCCCTGATGGTAACCCTTGATGATCCTGCTGCTCCGGTACCCGCAATGTTTATATCAACACCGGCTATCTTCCCCTGAAGAGTATTCATCAGGTTTATTTCCGGGACTTTCTGCACATCATCACCACGGACCTCAGCGGCAGAATAACTTAATGCCTTAGTCTGTCGTTTAATACCGAGAGCGGTAACAACAACTTCTTCCATCTGTGTAATACTTTCGGTAAGAGTTACATTAAGAGTACTCTGATCTCCGACAGTAATTTCCTGTGTGGCAAAACCTACAAAGGAAAAGATCAGCACAGCCTGATTATTCGGGACCTGAATGGCATATTTACCGTCAACTCCCGTGGTAGTCCCTGTTGTCGTACCTCTTACAACAACAGATACACCCGGCAGAGGAAGGTTATCAGCTGAGCTGATAACGGTCCCTGTCACAGATCTCTGTGCAAAAACAACCTGTACACCCATAAGTAACAGGAGTACAGACATGATTGCGATTTTTCTCATAAGGGTTTAGAATTTAGTTAGTTAATTGAACATAATTATGAAGGGTTGAAATTATTTACACAATTTAAGATAAGTTTTCTTAATAAGCCATAGAATTCCAGGATAATTTAAAGGTATTCATTTGTAATTCGTTATACTTCCGTTTTTAAAGGATACTACCCCGTTATCGGTACCGCACCAGATCACTCCTTCCTTATCGACTGTAATGCACTGGATATTATTACTTATCAGTCCGTTCTCTGTTGTAAAGGATTTCCATTCCTCTCCTTTAAGCACTGAGATCCCGCCTTTTGTCCCGAACCATAATGAACCCTCATTGTCATTTGCGATACACTGGACAAAATTGTCAACAAGCCCGTTTTCGGTTGTGAAGATTGTCCAGTTTTCCAAAGTCTGGCTGCCTGTATGGCGGGCAATACCCATGTCGGTACCGAACCATTGAGTTCCGTCGGGAGTGATACAGATGCTGTATACATTATCTGAAGGCATCTCTATCGGACCCCATATTGCATATTCCGATGCACCTGAAATAGCATCGACCTTATCCCTGAATACCCTGGCAACTCCTGCTCCTTTTGTGGCGACATAAAGTGAATCTCCGCCCGGTGTGGTTGCCATCGCCGTTATTGGAAAGTCCTGGAACAGAGATTCGGGATATTGTCTCTGATATGAGTAAGTAAGCCATTTATTGTCAAGGAATGCCGAAACGCCCTTGTTTGTACCGAACCATCTGAGAGCTCCTTTCCCTACTGCAACAGCAACCACTGTATCACTCAATATTTTTGAGTTTCCCTTGTAATATGTTGTTGCTCCCGATCTGGCGTCGACCGGAAGGGTAACCACGGTAGCTCCAAATGGTGAAGCCAGCCAGAGTTCCTTTCCATAAGAAGAAATATCGAAAGCCATATCTTCCAGACCTTTGGCAGGGACTTTCCTGTTCCTGTTGTGAAGCTGCCACTTATTGCCATTAAAACTGGCAATTCCCGCATCCGTAAGGAACCATTTCACATCTTCATCATCAACCACAACAGAATGGAAATTCTTTGCAGTGAATCCCGAATCAAAAGTCCTGGTGTTCACACTCCCTTTCCCGGCTGATACGGCAGATGCAGCCTGTTTTAAAGATCTGACAAGTGTGTCGGGAACAGCAATCAGCTCTATGCCGTAGGATAATCCGAGATTGCGGGAGTACTGTTTTCTAACCGGATCATTCCAGTGTTCATGTATCCCCAGGCTTCCAAGAGGTTTCCCGGATTTGTCGGGATCATAACTTATATTTTTGGGCCATGCTGAAGGATCCGCAGCCTGATGAAGGTAATCATCCACTCCGTTAACACCGGGTATGGATTCATAATCATTGTTAGCATCATTGTGCTTGTACATCCCGTTCCATTCAGACCTCAGAAAATCATAACATACGGATTCAAGGGCAACCTGGTCCTGTGACATGAAAATTGAATTCGACCAGTCGTTGTTAAAGGGTGGCATGAAATACTTAACCGGTACCTTTGTTTCGTTTGAGCCTCCTCCGTATAATCCGTCAACAACAAAAAGCAGAGTATTACCACCGAGATAACGGCTTCCCATTAAATCTACCAGCACCCTGTACTTCCCATAACCGCTGTTTGAAGTATTGCCCAGTGAAACCGGCGCTATAAGAGAATGATGAAGATGTGCTGCCGAAGGTCTTGCCTGAGAACCAAAATGGTTCTTTGCAGTCAGGGAAATGCCTGCCCGGCCGTGAGGTTTCAGATTAGCTATATTAATAAGGTAATCGGCAGACTCAATAATATCATACAATTTATCAGACTGTGATTTATCCGAATAGAATATCAGATCTGTTTTTGTTGGCCTGATCAGAGTCCTTCCATGTTTCTCCGATGCCCTGTCAACATAAACAACATCGGGGAACTCGGTAGCCCAGGCTTCATAATTATGTCCGAAAATATGACTTATAGGATCTCCTATTGCAATATTCTTCTGTTCTATTCCCATGACATTTATTAGTTCACGGAGGATCTCAAGTGTAACATTGGGATAAGTCTCGCAGGTACCTGCCAGGCCTTTTTTTGCCTGTTCACTTTCAGTCATTCTTGAGGGAATATAAAATCCGTTTTCAATATCATTGGGCCTCAGCCTGGCATTTGCAGTACCCTGATTTATCTTGATGAATATCTTTTCTCCCTGTGTATAACCCTTATCTGAATTGTGCTTCTTTTTATTAAATGACCTGAAAATATCATTCCAGGCCTCATACAGATTTGATTTCCCGCCAAGCTTCTTTATACCGTCCACTACCATCCTGTTCACAACGCCCTGGTTTGTATTTTCAGGACGGCATAATTCAAAGCTGTTTGTACAACTCTCATTTGTGGCTTTCGGGTCCCATATCCAGACAACCCTTCCGGGATAAATACCTGTCTCTTTTCCCATGGGTTTATTAGGTCCGTCATCGGGACCGGTTTTTACAGGTTCTTTCTTCTGTATTGCGCCGGTGTTTTGTGATGGTGTTACCGCCATCAGTACAACAACCCCCGTAACAAGCAGGAAGGTGGCAATATATCTTGAATTAATAATCCTGTATCCGGTCTTACGGGCTGCAATTGTAATCCCGAATACTGATAAGAGGTAAAGAACGAAACCTGACATTAACGGAGCGGCAACTTTCATGCAGGGATATGCTGCTCTGGACGGTTTTGGTATTACTCTTACAAGAAACCATATCGAGGATACTATGCCGGTAACTATTAAAACGATCTTTGGATTTAGTTTTAGGTTTTTAAGCTTATCTCTGAATTCTGCCGGTTTACCTTTTAACTTGCCGGGATCAAACTTAATTCGGGTATTCATTTTCCTGACTATTATGGTATTATAGTTAGTAATAAAATCTACTTTTACAGATTGGCTGCCTGGTCTGATTTTTCGATTTCTTCAGAATCTGTCAATGTAGGATTAAAATTAACTGTATTATTATATGCTGACTAAAATATAGGATAAATCATTAAGTTTTCAGTTTCTTCTGAAAATGGTCAGCCACATTTAATAAATTTTAACATATAGTTCCTGAACTGAAAATTGAGCCTGAAGGGCTCCGGATTATTGAAGGAAATCCTTTCTGACCGGGCTGAAAGAGTCAATCAGCCTGACATGAGGGCTGATTGTCTGGATACAGTGTGGTATTTCCGGCGGAACCGTAAAGATATCGCCGGTTGTAAGATGATGTTTTTCATCTCCAAGAAATAAATAAAGCTCTCCTTCGGCTACGTAAGTGATCTGTTCATGCGGATGACTATGAGGTTTGTCAGGCTCAGAGGCAGGTCCGTTTGTGAAATCACAAACTACGGTCATAAGATTATCCAGATAAGCGATTCGCCTTTCAAAAACAGGTGACAACCTTTCAGGTAAGGTATTTTTTTCTTTTATTACTGCCATTTTAGGAATTATTTTTATGTTTTATATGGTTTAAAGATAGCCAAATTTGAACCGAATGTAATATATTTGAATTATAAAAGAAATCGCTTTAGGGAACCTGTCGTTGAATTCCTGATGAAGTCCCGCGGTTCTCAGGCAGAAAAATGATTGATTATAATTATCTGATCAAGTGAATCCCAAAATACAATAAAAACCAGCGTAATGAAAAAAAACATTCTTCTTATTTCAGTAATTCTTATTGTAGTTTCATCTTGCAATAAACCCAAAACAATTGATAAGATCATTGACGAGTCACTTGCTTTCTCGATGAAACAATATTCTCTTATGTATGATGTTATGAAAGAGAAGCCCGATCTGCTTCCGAGGACACTTGATACAACTGGTGCCCTGGTGACTGCAAAATCAAACTGGTGGACGAGCGGCTTCTTCCCCGGAAGTCTCTGGTACCTTTATGAATACTCAAAGGATGTTAAGTTCCGGGAGGCTGCAGAAGCCATGACTTCAAGGATTGAAAAGGAGAAAGACAATACAGGTACACATGATCTTGGCTTTATGCTATACTGCAGTTTCGGGAACGGATTGAGGCTTACAAGCAATGAAAGTTACAGGGATGTTCTTCTGACAGGAGCACAGTCACTTATCACAAGATATCATCCGAATATTGGTTGCATTCAGAGCTGGAACAGCAGGAGGGGATGGCAATGTCCGGTAATTATTGATAATATGATGAATCTTGAATTTCTAATGTGGGCATTTAAGGTATCAGGTGATTCCACTTATTACAGGATATGTGTAAATCATTCAGATACAACAATGAAGAATCATTACCGGCCTGATTTCAGTTCGTGGCATGTTGTTTCATATGACACTTTAACCGGAAATGTTGAGAAGAAGCAGACAGCTCAGGGCTATGCCGATGAATCTGCATGGTCAAGGGGTCAGGTCTGGGGACTTTATGGCTATGTTGTGATGTTCAGGGAGACAGGTTTGCAAAGATATCTTGACCATGCTGTAAAGGTTGCTGAATTCCTTATAAACCATCCCAATATGCCTGAAGACAAGATACCGTACTGGGATTTCAATGCTCCGGATATTCCTGATGCAAAGAGAGATGCTTCTGCAGGTGCAATTATGGCATCTGCACTTATCGAGCTCAGCGGGATGGTTGAAGAACCTGCATCCTCAAAGTATCTTGGTATTGCCGAAACACAGCTCAGGTCACTGGCATCTCCGGCATACAGGGCTAAAACCGGTGAGAACGGCAATTTCATTCTGAAGCATAGCGTGGGAAGTCTCCCGGGGAATAGCGAAGTTGATGTCCCGCTTACCTATGCCGATTATTACTTCATTGAAGCTCTGCTGAGATATAAGGCTCTTCTGGATTAAAAGTCTATCATGGCTTTCATAACACCGTCACCGTAGGAAGCTACGAGATCAAACGCTTCTTTGGTTTGTGAGAACGGGAAGCGGTGCGTTACCATATTGCTTACATCTATCCGGCCGGAGTGCATCATCTCAATGGCAATCCCGGTGCAGGCGACCTGCCTTCTGATGAACTGGATCATCAATTCTCGTCTTCTTGTGTTTTCGACATTGAGTGACCAGTTAGCGAATTCGGGGATGCCGGCTATTATTATCTTCCCTCCGGGTTTTAACAGATCAACCGACTGATCGAGAGCTTCCTGCTGACCACAGCATTCAAAAACAACATCCAAACCCAGAGGTTCATGATCCCTTATTTTCCCGACAATATTTTCAGTCAGCGGATTACCGGTATAATCTGCCTTCTCCTTTACCGCAATTGCAAGACGTTCACTGATCTTGTCAGTTACATAAATCTTTTCTGCTCCGTCTGCTCTGGCTGCAAGCATCACACTCATTCCAATCGGTCCGAAACCAAGTATCCCCACTTTTAATCCTTTTACACCCCCGGATTTTTTTACGGAATATATTCCGATTGCCAAAGGTTCAGATATTGATCCGTGATCGGCATTCAGATTTCCGGGTAGAGGAAGGCAATTTTCCTCAGGCATGACAATATATTCTGATAAGGCTCCTTCAGCCTGACCCGGACAACCAAGGAATCTTATCCTGCGGCAGGTGTGTGATCTTCCTGAGAGACACTGGTCGCATTGCCCGCAGGGAAGCGAAGGTTCTATGGCGACCATGTCACCAGGCTTAACAGTTTTTACCCCGGTACCTGTTTCTGCCACAATTCCGGCTCCTTCATGCCCCACAGTAAAAGGAAACTTTACTTCCTGCGAACCGATCCTGCCCTGTGTATAATAATGAATGTCAGATCCGCAAATCCCCAGTGCAACCATTTTTATCTTAACCTCGTCCGGCCTGGCAATTAAAGGATCAGGAACATTCATCATTTTCATCTCTCTTATTCCGGTAAGCATCATTGCCTTCATCCAAATAATTTTTATATTAGTCGGAACAAATATAATGATCTTATTCTTTGAATTGAAAAACCATAACATGAGACAGATTTATGCAATAGGGGAGACACTGTATGATATAATTTTCAAAGACGGACAGCCACAGGCCGGAAAACCGGGTGGTGCAATGCTGAACAGTACAGTATCGCTGGGCCGTATCGGAATGCCTGTATCACTGATAAGTGAATATGCCGGGGATGATATTGGTAATCTGATAGATACATTCCTTAAGGAGAACGGGGTGAGTACCGGATTTGCCGACCGGTACACGGATGGAAATACAGCCCTGGCAATAGCAATGCTGAATGAAAAGAATGATGCAAGTTATACCTTTTATAAAAATTATCCTGAACGCAGGCTGGAGATGGCTTTCCCTTTAATAAATGCCAATGATATTATTTTATGCGGGTCAATTTATGCGATCACCCGTGAAATCCGTTCCAGGTTTGTTCAATTCATAAGCCAGGCTAAAGAAAAAGGAGGGATCGTTTTATATGATCCCAATTTCAGGAAAGCTCATGCATCTGAGCTTGATGAACTGAGACCGCTTATAGTCGAGAATATGAAGATGGCAGTAATAATCAGAGGATCTGATGAGGATTTTAAAAATATTTTCGGGACTGGTTCTCCTGACACCGCCTGGGAAGTTGTCAGGAAATATTGTGACTGTATGGTATATACAGCCAGTTCAGATGGAGTTTATGTAAGGACACCCTCTTTTACAGGCAGTTTCCCGGTAAAGAAAATAACTCCGGTCAGTACTATAGGTGCCGGAGATAACTTCAATGCGGGAATGATAGCAGCGATATATAAAAATGGTATCACAAGGGATGAGCTAGATAAAATGGGAAAGGAGAAGTGGGAGAGGATCGTCTCGACCGGTGTCAGCTTTGCTTCAGATGTATGTATGAGTTATGAGAATTATATCTCAGATGATTTTGCCGACAGGTATTTATCTGAAATAAAATAATATATTAACCGCAGAGAGCGCAAAGTGTTACGCAAAGGGCGCAAAGGGCTATAATTCAGATTGCTGGCTTTGCGTACTCTGTGCATTCTCAGCGTTCTTTGCGGTTATACAGGTTTGGCATTTGCAAGAAGGTATTTTTCTGCTTCATGTGACCAGATGAAATCGTTACCTGAAACGATCCTGTGCAATTCCTTATATAAATTATTATTTTCCTGTTCTCCTTTCTCTCCCAGTTTGTAAAGAGATACAAGAGGCATCGAAATATTTGTGTAGATTAGTTTTTTCCCACCCGGGATGGATGGGAGATTAAGTGTTGTATCAATGACAGCATCAAGCCCGCCGATATGTGTTATCATGACGGCAGGATTTATCTTGCCTTCGCCCATCAGTTTCAGTGATTCGCGCATATCGTCGGTATTACCTCCTGAAGTCCCGACTATATGTGTGAAGGCATAATGAACATTGTAAAAATTGAATTCAGCCTTAAAATCAGGATTGGTAGGTCCTGCAAAGAAGTTAAGGCAACCGTCAAAACCAAGTATTGCATCTCCCTGTTCAACTACCTGTCTGACGGGCGCAAATACTATTACATCATCAAAGCCTGTACCCTCTGAAAGATCCCTGAGATGACCGGCAGGATTTTCTGTTTTTGCAGTATTTACATATATAAGTTTTACTCCCTGTTCCCTGGCATGTTCGGGAGTGAACAGACAGGCGGCTCTGGCCAGACGGGAATCATCTATATCGGTTACTACGAGCAGCGATGGCTTTCTTTCCTGGTGAAGAGCATAGTCGATTGCACCAAGCCCCATCGGGCCAACACCGGCAAGGATAGCCATCTTCCCGCCTTTCCTGATGCCCATTTCATGATTATAGGTACCAGGGGGCACATGGTAGCTTGCATGAAAGGCCCCGACAATACATGACATCGGCTCCGAAAGGGAGGCAGGGAAGAATGCTTCACCGTCATAAGAAAGAAGACAGTCAGCTTCCATAATAATATCCGGGATGATGATGTGAGTCGCATCACCACCTATATACCGGAAAGAATAACCCGGTGCATTAAGCGTGCCTGTATGGCTCATGGCTGGCTGAATTGAAAATTTCTGCCCTTTTGAGAATTTATTCTGCCACTTTTTTCCTACTTCAAGGATTATCCCTGCAAATTCATGACCTATCATTGTCGGATTTATGTGGATGTCATCCGGAACGCGTTTATGTTCAGCTCCCTGCAGTGCAGCTTTATGCGAGGACATGCAGATGCTGTCTGAAATGACCTGAGCCAGTATCTCATCGTCCTTTAAGGCTGGCAATTCGAATTCTTCCAGCCTGAGATCTTTTTTACCGTAAATCCTTACTGCTTTCGTTTTCATATTATTTCTTATTTTTCATCAGGCAACCAAACACAATCCGGCCTTGTATTAATCTCCGCTCTCTGTCTCCAACCTCTCCATCATCTACGTATTTTAATACGTATTTTAATACATATTATAATACGTAGATATCTCCTCATCGCCCCCTCTCCTCACTCACTACTCACAACTCACCGCTCACCCCAGCATCACCTGCCCGCCCGTTACCGGAACAGCCTGACCGGTCTCATACTCCTGGTCAACAATATATAATAAAGCCCTGACAAGATCTTCAAGTCTGCATCCTCGTTTAAGAGGAACCTGGTCTTCATAGAACTTTCTGACGTCATCAATTGTTTTTGCACCCGGCACCTTACCGGCCTTAAGATACTGGACAAAGAGACCATTTACAGGATCTGACCAGAGCGGGCCCTCATAAAAGTTCCCCGGGCAGATTGCGTTAACCTTGATCCTGTAAGGTGCCAGTTCCAGTGCAAAAGATTGTGTAAGACCAATACCACCGAATTTTGTTCCTGCATACGCGAAATTCCGGTTACTTCCCCTGAGACCCGATTTTGAGTTGATCTGAATTATATCGGTAAAATATCCGGGTTTTTCAATATTCTGGATCTTCATTATCTCAGACGCATATTTTGCACAATAAAAGAATCCGTTGTAGTTTATATCTGTTGTCCTGGAAAAAACTTCGGGTTCAATTTCATCAAGGCCTCCGGCTTTAAGGATCCCTGCATTGCTTATCATCAGATCGAGTCCGCCGAACTCGCTTACAGTGTGGCTCACAAGCTCTTTTACAGAAACGGGATCTGATACATCTGTTTTCCTGAAAATTATCCTGCCGGAATTTTTTTTCTGTGCTAACCTGTTAGTTAATGCAACACCTGTGGTTTCATTGAGGTCGGCGACAACCACGTTCATGTTCAATCCGGCCAGTGATTCAGCAATGCCTGCGCCAAATCCCTGGGCTCCACCCGTAACGATTGCTGTC
Organism: Bacteroidota bacterium; assembly: GCA_029564935.1. Classification (GTDB taxonomy): domain Bacteria; phylum Bacteroidota; class Bacteroidia; order Bacteroidales; family VadinHA17; genus LD21. Next base: position 10,915 of record JAKQPD010000092.1, on the reverse strand, counting down.
CGGTTTGCAAGCTTATTTTCAGATGATCCGGATAAGGCAACTTTTCTCCTGTAATTTTCAACCTCCCATTGATCAATAAATGCAATTTGCTCAGGAGAAAGGAATTTCGTGCCTCCCGATAGTGATGCGTAATTACATATGCGTAAAAGATCTTCATAAACATCCAGTACTGCCTCAGCTGCAGAAAAACTGTCATCAGCGGCAAACACGCCCATATTTTTTATTACAATCACTTTCGGCAGATACCCGTATTCATTCCTGAATCGTGGAAGTTGACTTTTGAATGAATCAATAATTCTTTCTGCAGATGTTGAATGTTCTATGTACAGGTATCTTGTCTTGCAATAAACTATCATATCCGGAGTAAGTGGCAGGGATACTTTATTGAATTCCGACTGGGATGCATAATACCTGGCTATGAGTGAATTATGCCTATAACGGATTATTTTTGGTTTATCTTCTGAAAGTATCATCCTTATAACCGGTAATACCTTATTCATTACTGGATTGTAAGGAAGAGGCTCAATATTTGTCAGCCGGGGAATAATGCTTCCGATAGTGTCGGTAAGGTGAGTGTAGATTTTTCTGATCTCCTCAATAGTATCAGCTCCGACAAATACTCCGTGGTTTTCAAGAAAGATGATCTGCGGATCGGAAGTATGGCTCTTACGATAGATGGTGATTTCATCCTCGAGTTTCTTGAAGAGTGTATAGCCCGGATCAGTATAGGGGACGAACAAAACCTCATTCCCGAAAAGCTTTTTTGTAATACTTACGGCATTCCTGCTGCAAAGAACTCCGTTGATAAGGGTAGGATGGAGGTGAACGACGTACCTGTAGCGGATCATCTCATGAAGCGATGTTTCTACTGATGGCCGTCTGCCGCCGGCCGGATCGATTATACTGTTAAAAAGATCCTTCTTTACCTGGTCTTCTCTTTTAACCGGATCATCCGGATATTTTTTGCGCGATATTTCACGAAGTTTTTCCCTGCTGAGGGTCACAAGACCATTTTCATTCAGATCTGCAAGAGGCTGTCCGCTTGCTTTTACGACTATTATATTATCGTCCTTAAATGAAGTATTTCCCCCTCCGGCGATAACATATTCCTTATCAGCTCCGTAGAAATGAGAAATATCAATTAGGTCTTTTATTTCCTGATTCATATTTTTTCCTGTTTAAAAAGTACTCAATGACCAGACCGCCCAGATGGGTCAGGTCTTTTTTCTGGCTGAGGCTCAGTGATCCGTCGTCAAGCAGATAGCCCTGCCTGTCGTGTGCCCTGAGATATTGATGGGCAGCTATAACACAAACGCCCTCCCATGCTATTTTTTTCATTGAATCGTCAAGAGGCGTTTTCCCCCTGGCTGTAATGGTCAGTGGGGTCAATTCCGGTGTATTGTGTTCTGTTCCAAATGTTATTATGAATCCTTTTTCGCTGAAAAACTCACAGAAAGGTTTGAGTACTGAAATATCATTCCTCCCGGGAATAAGTTCAATACATCCGATCCCCATGGAAGAAAGCGAAGTGAAGAGTTTTTCACGGTCAGCTTCGAACTCAGTAAGCTTCCCGGAAGGATCATCGAGCAGTACCGGGTAGCATGGTATCCCGCCGGCCCTTTTAATTATTTCAGTGAGTTTCCGAAGATCAGGAAATGAACTTTCATCCTCCGGTACAAATGCAGCTCCCCCTGCTTTAAGAAGAACAGACCTTATCTCGTTCTCCAGACCCGACTGATCGCTCATCACCGTTTTTGATTTCTTTCCGCCATATAGTGATTCTATAAAACTGATCTGACTTTCCGGAGAATCATAATTTTCAAGTGCAAGGAACCTGATGGCTTTTGCCAGGTGACGCTCCCTGACAAGATCTTTGGCAAATCTCTTTTTTATTGTCTCATAAGTCAGCTTAAGAGATGGATTAACCGGATAAATAATCTGATTGAGCCTGTCTATCATAGCTTTTATCTGGTTCTGGCTCTGACTTATCACCCTCTTAAGTGTTCTTTTGAGGGTCCAGCTGAGATTATATGGATAATCAAGGCCTTTCCCGCTGAAATAGATCCTTCCCGGATTATTAGGATCGTTTATTCTTATACCGGCTTTCTGTTCTTCTTTCAACAGACCTATAAATTCTATGTTAAATAGCGGGAAAATATTATTACCCGTACATCCGTCATGGAAAGCTTCATATCCGTCAGTCACGAAGAAGTCATTAATACCCAATGCTGCAATTCCTTCCTCCTTTGCCATTTTGAAGATAGTATCCATACTGTCAAATGCACTGAAGGAATAGGGGGTATGAATATGTCCGTTGGCTTCCCTGAATACGGGTAAATTCTGTCCGTTCAGTTGTTTTCTCAACTCATCATGCCATGGTAAGCTTGTCAGAAAATTCCTTTTCACTTTATACAATTAATTAATGTTTTACCAGTTCAGCGCCTCCTCAGGCACATTTTCGAGGGAATCACATATCCAGTCTGCTTCCGATAACAGTGTACTGTCAAAGGAGCCGGAAACAGCCAGACATCTGCAGCCTGCTCTTTTAGCTGCCGTTATTCCGCTTATTGCATCTTCAACGACCAGACACTCAGCAGTTTTTAATCCAAGCTCATCAGCTGCTCTGATGTAAATATCGGGATAAGGTTTCTTATTTACCACATCAAGACCTGTAATGATGGCATCAAATGATATCACCGGTATTCCTATTTCATTCAGATTTGCTATCATCTTGATCCTGTCAGCGCTGGTTGCCAGTGCAAGCTTAAGACCAAGGTTGCGGCATCTGTTTACCATTTCAGCTGCCCCGGGCAGTGGTTTCAGATTTCCCCGGATTATGGTCTGGTAAATCTCATATGTCCTGGCTTTTACTTTATCTATATCCACCCTGATCCCGTATTTCTCAGCCACACCACCGATATACCTGTTCTCACCTGTTCCGACAAATGGTTTGAAATCGTCAGGGACCGCCCTGAGTCCCAGTTCTTCAAACATCATAATGGCAGCCTTGCAGATATACTGTTCTGAATCGGCGAGTACCCCGTCCATATCAAAAAGCACACCTTTTATCATCTGAATAATTTATCTATCTGAAGAAGTCTTGATTTGGCTATAGGACTTTTCTTTCCCGACATTTCAACTATCAGTGTCATTTTTGCTGCATTTTCAAGCACTTCAAGCTTATCAAATGCCTGAAGGAGGTTTTTCCCCATTGTTATTATACCATGATTTTCAAGAAGAAGGATATCCGAATCAGCAGAATGTTTACCAACTGTCGCAGCAAGTTCAGCGGTTCCCATGAGCTCATACGGCACCATGACGGGTTCACCACAGATAGCCCTTGCTTCAGCCGTAAGACTTGTGTTTATCTCTGTTTTCATTGCTGTGAACGATGATGCAAAAACCGGATGGGCATGCACTATTGCATTTACATTCCTGTTGGTATTATAAACATTTAAATGAAGTGCATGTTCAATTGATGGTTTCAGTTCAGGTGTGAGATTTTCTCCGGAAACTGACAGAATTCCTACCTCTTTCCATTTCATCCGGCCCTTATCGGTTGCAGACGGAGTAATGGCAATGACTTTGTCGTTTACCCTGATGCTGATGTTTCCTCCTGAAGTGGTTGTAAGCCCATACCTGTACAGCCGCCTCATGAACCTGGCAACTTCCTTCCTTTCTTTTTTGTAATATTGTTTTGTTCCCATTCTTATTACAGATCATTTCTGTGATTTGCCCTGCGCTCTCCGCTCTCCGCACCCTGCTCTCCGCTCTCTGCCCCATGCTCCCTGCCCGATCAGACAAGATCAGCAACACCGTCTAATACATATTTAGGGCGGTAAGGAAATTTATCGATATCTTCATTGCTGGTTATACCGCTTAATACCAGCAGGGTATCGATTTCAGATTCAAGTCCGCATCTTATATCTGTATCCATCCGGTCGCCTATTACGATCGCATCTTCCCTTTTTATTTCAAGTTTCCTGAGAGCGCTTCTCATCATGAGCGGGTTGGGTTTTCCGACGAAATATGCTTTTTTCCCTGAAGCGATCTCTATAGGAGCCACGAGGGCTTTTGTTGAAGGAGTAATTCCGGTTTCAACAGGACCGCTGGTATCCGGGTTGGTGCCGATCAGACGTGCCCCTTTTATTACAAGGTTTACAGCCAGTTCTATCTTTTCAAAGGTATAGCCGTGGGTGTCTCCGACAACTACATAATCGGGGTTTACATTGTTGATAGTATATCCCACGCTGTAAAGTGCATGTATCAGGCCGGCATCTCCGATTATGTAGGCACTTCCATCAGGTTTCTGGCTGGCAAGGAAGCTTGCTGTTGCAAGGGCGCTAGTATAAAAATGATCTTCACCGACTTCTATACCAAGCCTTTTAAGTTTCTCATGCAGTTCCTTGGGGGTCCTTTCACTTGCATTTGTCAGGAAGAGATACCGTTTACCCGACCTTTCCATCCATGAAACGAATTCGGTGACCCCTGGTAAAAGCCTGTTGCCATGATAGATCACTCCGTCCATGTCGATTATGAAACCGGATTTACTCTTTATTTTCTCTATTATCTGCTTCATGAAAGATTAATTAGAGCAATAAAGATATTAAAAGTTATATTTAAGATTTGTCAGACTCCTTCTTTATTTAAAGCAATAAGTTTCTTGTCTGAAAAATCAGATTCCGGTGTATGCCCCTTCAGCGGGACTATTTTCTGATGAATTGCATCAATAATCCACTTCGGCTGAGGGAAGAAGTATTCTTCCATTTCAAATGCCGGGGTGATCCAGTTTCGTGAGCCGACAACAACAGGAGGAGCATCCAGATAATCAAATCCCAGTTCAGTGATTGTCTGTGCCATCTCTTTAAGGAAGGAGCCTCTGGATGAAGCGTCACTGGTAAGAAGGATCTTTCCGGTCTTCTTAAGAGATTCGATCACAGGATCATAATTGAAGGGGACCAGGGTTCTTGCATCAATGATTTCCGCGTCAAGGCCATATTTTTCTTTAAGGATATCTGCTGCCTTTATGACAGTATAAAGTGTTGCACCGATGGACAATAAGGTAATATCTTTTCCGGCTCTTTTAATGTCGGGTTCACCGATCGGGATCTCGTAATATCCTTCCGGGACGCCTTCACTATGGAACATCTCACCTATGTCATATATTCTCTGGCTTTCAAAGAAGATAACCGGATCTGTTCCCTGCAGGGCTGAATTCATAAGTCCTTTTGCGTCATATGGTGTGGCAGGAAAAATAACTTTCAACCCCGGGATATGTGCTGTAAGGGATGACCAGTCCTGAGAGTGTTGTGCACCATATTTTGAGCCGACAGAGACTCTTACAACCACCGGCATTTTAATTAGGTTACCGCTCATTGCCTGCCACTTGGGTAACTGGTTAAATACCTCATCGCCTGATCTTCCAAGGAAGTCGCAGTACATTATTTCAGCTATTACCCTTCCGCCGCACATACCATATCCGATGGCTGTTCCGACTATTGCACCTTCGGATATCGGAGAGTTAAAGAGCCTGTGATAAGGAAGCGCCTCTGTAAGACCACGATAAACGGCGAATGCACCTCCCCAGTCTCGATTCTCCTCACCCCAGGCAACAAGAGTGGGATCCTTGTAAAAACGGTCGATAACAGCTTCAAAGATCCCGTCCCTGAGCTGGAACAGCTTTGCTTTTGAAACCGGCTTACCATCTTTATCCTTATAAAACCTTTCCTTTGTCCTGATCGATTTAACCCGTGGATTTTCCTCCAGTGAGATCAGTACCTCGGGCTTGCCATCCTCCATTTTATCTGCCGAACTGTATGAGAACATCATTTTCCCGATAGCATCAGGATCTTTTTTAAGATCAAGCAGCGGAGATATCTCATTACTGACTGAAAGTTTCAGAATATGTGTTATAAGTTCCGATGTTTCCGTCCGGATATCCTCAAGTTCATCCTGTTTTATTATACCTCCTTCAGCCAGCTGATTTCCGTAAGATATTATTGAATCTTCCTTCTGCCACATTTCAATTTCCTCCTTGGATCTGTAAGAAGAAGCGTCAGATGGAGAATGTCCGCTTATCCTGTAAGTGAGCGTATCAAGGAGGACAGGTCCCTTCTTTTCATTAAGGATCTTCATTTTTCTTCTGAAAGCGTCAATAACGGCAAGCGGATTATATCCATCGACACGTTCGGCATGCATCATTTCGGGATTTACTCCGGCGCCCAGGCGGGCAAGTATGCCATAACCCATCGTTTCACCCATTGTCTGGCCGCCCATGCCGTAAAGGTTGTTCATAATATTGAAAATGAGTGGCAGCCCTCCCCTGTATTCACCATCCCAGAGAGTTTTATACTGGTCCATCGTAGCAAAGCAAATACCCTCCCAAACCGGACCACAGGCAGTGGATGCATCACCGATATTGCAGACTACAATGCCTTTCTTCCTGTTTATCTTTTTATAAAGCGCTGCACCTACAGAAATATCACCTGAACCTCCTACAATTGCATTGTTAGGATATATTCCGAAAGGAGTGAAAAAGGCATGCATAGAACCGCCCAGCCCCTTGTTGAATCCGTTTTCACGTGCGAAGATCTCAGCCAGCGCTCCGTATAACAGGAAATTTATAGCCAGTTCTTTAATATCGCCCTGAAATCCCTTCTCGACAACCTTAAGCGTTTTGCCACCGAAATAATTGTTCATGATCGAATACAGGGTGTCTTCGTCCAGCTTGTTTATTGCGGAAAGCCCTTTGGCGAGGATCTCACCATGACTGCGGTGTGATCCGAAAATATAATCATCCACTCCCAGATTATATGCCATTCCGACTGCTGAAGCTTCCTGTCCGATTGAAAGGTGAGCCGGACCGGGATGATTATAACTTATTCCGTTATATTCATTTTTTGTCTTTATCAGGTTCAACATGGTCTCAAACTCGCGGATAATGACCATATCACGGTAAATCCGTATGAGATCGGAAGCAGTATAGTTTTTCTTTTCTTCCCCGATTGTCTTATTGTACTGGTTAACAGGGATCTTCCCAAATTCTATAAACTGTGGTTTTCTTACTTCTCCCGGAATGATGTTTTGATTCTTTGGCATTGCTATGATGGTATTATGGTATGATGGTATTATGGTATGATGGTTGTAACTAAAGCCTTCTCTTTTGTAATGTCATTGCGAGCCCCGCTTCAGGCGGGGCGAAGCAATCCTTTACGTGAACTTCAATTCCTCTCATAAAAAGCGGGGCGAAGCAATCCTTATCGTTAATTACCAAGTTCATTAAATTTCTCGATTTGTGTCTTTATCTCCCTCAGGAACAATGTTGCCGGTCCTCCGTCGATAGCTCTGTGATCATAAGTCAGTGAAAGTCCCATAAACGGAACAAAACCGAAAGTATTGTTGCCCAGGTCGGCGGGGCGGTTGATTATTGTACATACTCCCAGAATTGCAGCCTGTGGCAGGTTAATTACAGGTGTGAACATTTCAACTCCATAATTGCCAAGGTTTGAGACAGTAAATGAAGCTGATGTGCTCTGGATAAGTTCAGGATTGATATTTCCCTTCCGGCAGGCTTCTGCCACTGAACGGAGCTCCTTTGCAAGGCTTTTCAGGTTATACATGTCGGCATTTTTAACTGTAGGTACCATCAAGCCTCTGGGAGTGTCAACAGCCAATCCGAGATGAACTCTGTTAAAGGTCCTGATCTTATCACCCAGGAAATGACTGTTTGCTTCAGGAAATTTCTCCAAAGCCCTTATAACACACCAGCATACCATATCATTAAGAGTGATCTCGACAGATGCGGTACCAGATGCAACCGCTTCCTTGTTCCTTTTTCTCGCTTCAAGAAGTCCTCTGACATCAGCGCTCATGTGGTGGGTAAGCTGTGCTGAGGTCTGAAGAGAGTTGTGCATTGCTTTTGCAATAAGTTTCCTGACGTTGGACAGAGGCAGTTCTGTAAATTCAGATCCGCTTACAGCTGCTTTCTTAACTGTGCTTTTTTGTTCTGAAAATGATTTTTCTATATCGCTTACTATGATCCTTCCGTTTGGACCTGATCCGACCAGGTGTCGGTAATCAATTCCTTTACTTTCAGCGAGGCTTTTTGCACGCGGTGAAATTCTTATCCGGGCATCTGCCGGCTGAGGTTGAGGTTGAGGCTGAGATTGAGGCTGAGGTTGAGGTTGAGGTTGAGGCTGAGGTTGAGTGAGCCCGGCTGTAGTGGCGGAGCCGGGGATTAATGAGCCGGGTCTGAAAGGATCGGCAGATTCTCCTTTCTGACCGATCACTGCGACGTTAACAAGTACTGGAACTTCGTCGCCTTCTCCGAAAAATGTTTCGAGCAGGATACCCTCGGCAGGAGATTCCAGATCAAATGCAGCTTTGTCGGTTTCGTAGGAGAACAATATATCTCCGGTGGAAACCTTGTCGCCAGCCGCCTTAAACCATTGTGTTATAATACATGTTTCGACTGACTGTCCCTGTTTTGGCATTATTACCGGTGTGGCCATATTTTCACTGTTTTTTTCCTCCATCCTGTACGGGAGCGGAGGATTTGTACTTAATTATGAACTTGTTAATATAAGTGAAGGTAAAATACAAATTATTGTATTACATCTTATTATAAATCAGCGGTCACAAAATTAAATCAAATAACTTGTATTTACAAGTAATTTGTAATATATTTACCGGAAAAATAATCCTTATATGACAGTGCCCGGGAAAATACCGCATCACCGGAGACTCTATGAGGTTCTCAGGAAGCATATAATTGAAGGGGTTTACATGGAAGGAGATCTTTTGCCATCCGAGAATGAGCTGTGTCAGTTATATGGTGTTACCAGACCGACTGTAAGACAATCTCTGAGTAACCTTGCGAACGACGGATTCATAAGCCGTCATCAGGGGAAAGGAAGTATAGTCCATCATCTGCCAAGGGAAATCGGGATCTTGTCCGTTTCGGGAACCACGTCAGCAGTAGGTGACCGGAATCTGAAGACAAGGATTATTGTCAAACCGGTCATAATTCCCTGGAAAGATGATTTCATGTTCCCGTTATCGGATATTGAAAAAGAGTCGGGATGTGTTTACATGGAAAGGCTGAGGTTACTGGATGATATCCCGATTTTTTACGATATCAGTTATATTGCCAATATCAATCTTCCGAGGATCACATCGCGTAAGTTTGAGAACCAGTCGCTTTTCAGGATACTGAGGGATCATTATCAGATCGAGATAAAAGGAGGGGAGCAGAGGATAAAAGCTATTCCGGCATCAGCAAGGATCAGCAGGTTCCTGCAGATGAAAAAGGGAGATCCGGTTCTTCATCTTGAAAGAAAAATGGAAACCAATAATCCGGGTTTATTTCTTTATTCTTCAATCTTTTGTAATACGGAGAAATATTCTATCTTCGGGAGGTTTTAGTTCTGACCGTAATTTTTAACCTTAATTATAAAATAAAACCTGTTATGGAAAATCAGAATTCAAAGTGGTCCAGGCGCCGTTTTATCAACACTGCAGTTGCAGGTGTTGCCGGTGCTGCTGTAGTTCCGTATCTTGCCGGCTGTAAAGGATCAGCTGCAAGTGCGGGTGACATCAGATTAGGATTTATAGGACTTGGCCGTCAGGCAATGTTCCTGATGAACGGATTCATCCAGATACCTGGTGTTACTGTTCTTGCCGGTTGTGATGTTTATGGGATAAAGCGTACCCGTTTTGAAAGAAGGGTAGCTGATTATTACACAAAAGCCGGTAAAAAATTCAAGGTGAAAACCTATGAAAAGTACCAGGATGTTCTTGGCCGTAAGGATATAGATGCCGTTGTCATAGCAATTCCGGACCATGCACATGCCATGGTTGCAATTGCTGCATGCAAGGCCGGTAAGGATGTTTATCTCGAAAAACCGATGACCTTTACAATAAAGGAAGGTCAGGAACTCAGGAAAGTTGTTCGTGAAACCAACAGGATATTGGGTGTGGGAAGCCAACAACGCTCAAGTCCTGAATTTCAGCATGCAGTAAAGCTGGTACAGGAGGGTGCACTGGGTAAGATCACAAGGGTATATGCATATGTCGGAGCACCTCCGACACCATATAATCTTCCTGAAGAACCGCTTCCTGCAGATCTTAACTGGGATCTGTGGCTTGGCCCTCTTCCTGAAACGATTCACTATAACAAGGAACTTAATCCGCCAATATCACTCGATCCTCCGAAAGATGAAGAATTCTGGGGTGGCTGGAGATGGTACAAGGAAATGGGTGGCGGCTTTACTACCGACTGGGGTGCGCATATGTTCGATATTGCACAGTGGGGACTTGGAATGGATAAAAACGGGCCTGTAGAAATTTCTCCGATTGGCGATGGCACTGAATTCATATCCTGGACATATGCAAATGGTGTTATCATGACTTCCGAACCCTTCGATGAAAAACTTACAAAAGGGGTAAAATTCATAGGAGAGAATGGCTGGATTGAAGTTGCAAGAGGATATTTCAATGCATCCGATCCTAAATTCAATCCACCTGAATCTGCAACAAATGTCGAAGGGCCATATGAAACAAGAATTCCTCACCAGGTCAATTTCATAGACGCTGTCAAAAACCGTGTCGATCCTGTTGTTCCGGTTGAAATAGGTCACAGCAGCTGTACCGTATGTACCCTCGGTAACATCGCATGTGAGCTGAAAAAGACTGTTAAATGGAATCCTGCAACAGAAACCTTCGTTGATGATACTGACGGAGCTGCAACCTTACTCATGCATTATGAGTACCGCAGCCCGTGGAAGCTCGTGTAATAAGCATAAGTTTTAATGATCAGAATCTGAGGGTGCCTGCAAAAGCGCACCTCAGATTTTTTTTCTGTTCGCCTGAAGATAACCCATCAGGATATTCATGTTCCGGATGTAGGTTGAAGTTG
>JAKQPD010000063.1 GCA_029564935.1 Bacteroidota bacterium | reverse complement strand
AACTCCCGGGAAACCGAGACCGGCCAGTTCGGGATAGTATCTGAAGGTTTCTTCCCTTGTATAGAAACCAGTCACCAGTACATGGTAGTAGTTCCACTGAAGGACTACCTCAACCGGGAGATTCAGTTTTGAAGTAATTTTTTTCTGTGCGCGTAATGCCTGTTTTTTCTTGTTGAAGATACCGACCTGAAGGGCAACTGAAGGTTCTTTTCGTACTCCAGCTTTTTCTTCCGGAAGCGGTTCCGGAATTTCACTCCTGGTTGTTTCAGGTTTCGTTTCCTGAGGTTTTTTGACCTCTTTATCCTTATCATCGGGCTTCCCTGTGGAATGAACTTTTAGTTCTTTCAGCTTCATTGATCTAAGGGAATTAAGGAATTCCATCAGATCGTTGTTGTTCCTGAAGCCTGTTATTCTGACTTTATAGGCTCCCTCTTCCCGTATTATCAGGACAGGTTTGCGGATTGTTTTAAAGAGAGTATCCTTAAGGCTTATGGCGCTCTTAACATTATCAAAAGATCCAACCTCTACAGAACTGGCACGGTCAAATCCCGGTTCTTCGATCACTTCATTTGTCTCGGTAATTGTAAGAACCGTATCCTGTCTTTCTGTAAGTATCACCTGCTGTTGTTTTGCTTTCAGTTGTACTACCCATACTTCGGTTACGCCATTTTTCTTCAGTATATCAAGGCTGCGGTCAACCTCCTCTCTGGATTTAAGGTCAGGGATCCTTACTTTCCAGAAATTATCTTCGATTACAATATCGACTTTTCTGTTGAGCAGTTTTTCAAGAGTTCTCCGGTATTTTTCTGCGTTCGATCTCACCCTGAATGCTCCCAGCTGAATAGCCCATGAATCTTCGGTAATAGTAATGAGTTCCTCGACAACTTCGTGGACCACCATGAATGTGGTATCTTTTCTTGTATATGGTTTGCCGGGTTCTGTAACATCGGTGATACGGATAGTATCCACTAATATCTTTCTGAGTGTAAAATCAAGCCCGTCAACAATATCTCCTTCAGTCCCTCCGTCAACAGTAAAACTGAGTGTATCCGGGTCTGCTGTAAAACCGAGTTTCCTTAGCTGGGAAGTGTCAATTCTTACAAGGTAGGCACCCGGAGATAATCCGAAGAAACTAAAGTAGCCATCTTCTTCCGAAAGTACTTTTCCGGCTGATTTTCCTTTTGAAGTAAAGAAACTTACAATAATCCTTCCAATACCCTCCCGTATACCTTGCTGTTCCAGTACTATAGTGCCGGTTGCTTCACCTGCAACAATGACCGGGATCTCAATAAGCTTCAGAATATTGGGGTCTACGGCAACGCTCAAACTCTTCTTTTCGAGCCTCCATGAGATATTTTCAAAGCTGTTGGCATCGAGTTCGATGAAACAGTCAGTATATGATTCAAGGCCGAGGATATGGATAGTGGTATCTTTTTCATTTTTTTCTATT
>JAKQPD010000060.1 GCA_029564935.1 Bacteroidota bacterium | reverse complement strand
CGCGATGCCTGAGAAAGAGTCTTAAAGTAATAATTAGGGTCTATTATTTCGTGCGATGCACCGATATCAGCCCCTTTATACTTAAGACCTGTTCCGTCATCACTGAAGTCATTTAGCACTTGGGGTACGTTTTCAATATCTGACCAGTCTGGAGAGCTTCCACCTGTACCGATATCAGCCCCTTTGTACTTAAGACCTGTTCCATCATCAGAAAAATCGTTAAGCACCTGAGGTACGTTTTCAATATCTGACCAGTCTGGAGAGCTTCCACCTGTACCGATATCAGCCCCTTTGTACTTAAGTCCTGTTCCATCATCAGAAAAATCTTTCAAAACTTGTGGTACATTCTCGATTGCAGACCATTCGAGAGAAACGTTTTCCCAATCAGGATCGGAGAATTTTTCCCAGAGAGGAGACTCTTCCGGACCATTATAATAATATCCGGCGCGCTTGCCGTCTCCATCGTCTTTAACGTATACAACATCATTGATATTCAATCCGGTAAGCGCATCACGGGCAGCGATGTCATCAACGAGATACGTATTAGCCTTGCCGTCCCAACGTGATTTGTCGGCGGCAGTGACATGTATCTCAGAATTATTCACGTGCGCGGCATGTGCTTCATCCTGCTCAGTATTCTTTGCGATTATTTCGGCAATTAAACTGTCCTGTTCAGTATTCTTTTCAGCATTTGCAGTAATCCGCGCGTCATGATTCGCAAGTATCGCATCCTGAGATTCATTTTTTGTTTTATTCGCATCAATCTGCAACTGCATCGCATTCATCTGTTTCGCGTCGAGCTGAGAAAGCACACATCTATAATTCAGATACAATTTACAATTTTGATATTCTGAGTTAAGAATAATGAGAGAGGAAAAAACAGGCTTTGAACATAGTGTTGAAAGATTTGCATCAAGATCGAGAAGCTGATAATCAACACCTTCAACAAGTTTTGCCCAGTTGAAGGCTCTGTATATACTTCAAAATCATTCGCGCCGAGAAAAAAATGCCGCGAATCTCCAAGTTGAAACTTGCTTGCTCCGACTGATTCGTATTCTTCGTTTGTGATTTCTGCCGGTGCGGAAATATTCTTGTTATAAACCGTCTTTCTGCTCATGCTTCACCTC
>JAKQPD010000055.1 GCA_029564935.1 Bacteroidota bacterium | reverse complement strand
AGGGATATTTATACCTGGAAGGATCAATGATGGTAGTGCGCGGCCGGCAATAGACCGTCTTTAAGCGCATGATCTGCATAAGAGAACGTACATGGCAACGGCCGACCTTATGACCTTTTTTCTGCAACTCATGCGACATCCTTCTCGTTCCTCTTGTAGGATCCTCAAGATACAGCTTATCAAGCATCTCCATTAACTGTAGGTCCTTGTTACTGGCTTTTGACGGCGTATAGTAGAGCGAGCTCCTGGCTACACCAAGAAGTTCACATTGATGACATATACTTATAGGGCTTTCTTGCCGGTCGATCATCTTTCTACGTGTATCCAGCGGCATTACAGAACCTTTTTTTTTAACCAGTTAATATCTACTGATAATTGTCCGATCTGATGGACCAGTTCCTCGTTCTCTTTTTTAAGCTTCTTCACCTCGGAGGAATCATCCTTCCCGGTATCGAAAACTTTCCCGGCGTTGGCTAGAAACTCTTTCTTCCAGTGGGTTATCAGGTTCGGATGAAGCTGGCAGATCTGAGCAAGTTCAGATATGGTCTTGATCTCTTTGATTGCCTCTATGGCAACTCTGGCTTTGAAATCAGCTGTAAATGTTCTTCTTGACTTTTTCATGTGACAGAAATTTTAAAGTTAGTAAATTCCTGTCCAGTTTTTCTAGACCATAACATTATGCGGCCAGAAACTCATTCATCTTGGCAATTATCTTCTCAGAATCTGATCCGAACAACTGCCACATCTTATCCTTGCCACCACTCGCATCGAATGGTGTATAATCCAGGTCATCATAATCAAGGTGAACACTTGAAGCAATATGATCTTTTATCTTCCTTAGCCAGTTCATCTGCTCCTCATTAAACTTGAGAGCTCCGGTCTGTTTCATGAATATCCAGTCTTTGAAATTCCTGTCGACGGTAAGGTCAAAACTGGTAAGACCTGTTTCCGGAGGTTATAGATACTACGATGACACTCATCGATGATTATAAAGTCAAAAAACTCTACCGGGAGTCTTGGGGTATAGCTTACGGGCCCGGGTTCCGGCTTTTGCCATGACAGTTCGGCCGGATTGGTTTCTTCGTCGCTGTCGTCATCTGGATCAGGACTCTGTCGCGATTCTCTTTCAGGGATTTTTCGAGGTTGTTAATGGCTCTGATCTGACAATCGCGAAGCCATTGTGTGGGCAGTGATGGAAGATTATGAAGTTTGTTACGCAATGATTTACCTCTGCTCTGCCATTCAATAAAGGTCTCTGGTTGATGAAAGGTGAAAACCGGACGTGATCTTGGCTTTGGATCACTATAATCAGTAAAATGTGTCAGAGTACCTGTGCTTTCATATACATAGGGCAGGGGATCATTATCGAGGTACTTGAGTTTGCTTGCAGCATATTCGCCAGATTGTTGTTCATGTGAAGTAAGCCGTACGCCCTCTTCCTCCTTTTTCGCTTCGATTATTCCAACCGGTTTCTTATTAACAAACAGGACATAATCAGCAGGTCCGGCTTCGGTAAGGTATTCTCTTACCGCCACACCCGGCCCGGCATAAAGGTTGATCTCATTTTTTTCTGGATCACCCAGCCACTCTCTCTGAGGGCTTTGTCGATCTTGTCCCGTGCAATCTCTTCCGGAGTCTGGTTCATTTAAAGGTCTCAGTATATTGCTGGTACCAAGGTAAAGAATAAAAAAAGAGGAATAAAGGCATAATTAGGAACTACTATTCCACTTGCATAAGCAATGTTTGTTCAGTGTCCATCTTTTAGACTTATGAATTCGAGCCTATTACTTGCAATAGACATCAACAATTGTATTCATCGGTATACTTGGACCGTTGAGGTGGTGGTCCAGGTTGGTACCGGTGATTACCAACCATGTTACTGCGTTGAATTCAAGTTCCGGACCGGAGATTGTCGCCTCGGGATATGCATCGCCAGGATCATTGCCCACAAACAGGTTGGCCACTTTGAGGGAGAAAACCATCACCACAACCGAGGAGGGAATGCCAAACCTCTGATATCCACACCTACTCCCTGTCCTGCGCCGAGTTAAGCAATCTAGCCGTATGTTAAATCAACATCGTAATAATCACTCCTTAGGGTTCGGAGTTCGCCTGACTTGGCGAGGTCAAATGGTGAGAAAAAACTAATCTTCTACATGTTTCTCAATCAGTTTCACAATACTTTCAACAATCTTTGTCTCAGCATGGCCAGGCTGAATCTTGTTGCCTAATACCTGGAAGGTATTTTTGTTATATGATGCATCATCTATAATGTATCCACTGTTGGAGCCTCCGTTGGTCAAGGTGACAAAAATGGTCTTTGACAACGGTGAGGCTGCTTTGATCTTCTGACCGAAGATATTGTAAATCTCTGCGCTAATATTCGCAAGGGCAATATTTCCTATGCCAAGAACACCTATACCTACATTCACATCAGGCCCGTCTTCAAAAACACCCGGTTCACCCTTGAACTCGCCTTCCTTATTAATATTCACGCGCCCAGGCATCATCAGAGTCTCTCTTGCCCCCCTGATTTTAACTTCAGTTTGGAAATCATTGATGTTGGTCATCACCCGTATGGCCTCCTCCCCGAGGATCATGCCCAGCGCATCAATCCAACGATTCAACACATCAACCGTTTCGGCAGTGGGGGCACCATGCTCAGTCATTCCCTCCAACGAGAGACCTCTCCGCTTAGCTATCTGGTAATCTCGTAGCGGCGACTCAATAACTTCCCTAGTCATTTCATATCCTGTTATTTTAGTCCCGGTCCGTGAGGCAATGACATTCGTCCCAGGCCTTAACCAGAGTGGATTCTGATCGCCTGACGCACCCTGGGTAAACATCATCACCATGTCGTCACCAAAAGACATCTCAATATGACGACATGCAGCACCCGGATAGTCTGCAGACCGTATGCCGGTTACATAACCGTTGACGGGATGCATAGCATAGTTCATATACCCGGCAATTGGGTTGCCATCAAAGTCAGTAAATAACATAACTGCAACTGTCTTGTCTGAAGGACCATCAGGATTGGCTGCTTGGGTCCATTTCCTGGTTGTCTTGTCAATGGCATCTCTGTTCACATTCAACCATGCTTTACCTTCCCCAAAACCAACCTGTGCGTGCCTCAATGACGCTTCTGCTTTCTTTACAACTTCTATGATTGCATCTTCGTCCGACTCGGAAAGTCCTGCACTGTGCGAATGCGTCCCTGACAACAGGATGTTCTCAACCGGGCAGTTTAATTCCCTTGAAATCATAGCCGAAATTTTATCGTATTCTGACCTTATGTTACCGTCAATGGATATCAGCACTGCACGGGTTGCACCGTTATCTAGTACAATAGCCCTGACAAACAGGTCTTCATGGGTATATTTCCCAGTTGGTGGAACTATCGATAGCTGCGCCAGACCTGAAACGTTAACACGGGCAGCACCCACCTTTAAGGGACCCTTCTGCGAGAACGCTGAAAAGGAGAAGGTGATAAAAATTAATAACAAACCAATCTTCCGGGCGATGATAGAACCTTTCATATTCTTCTTAATTCATATAAATACTTAAAAATCAGACTTCTGTAAATTTTATTTAAAAACCTTCTGCGCAAAGTCCTGCCATGCGACACGCCAGTATGCCCACTCATGCCCGTAACCTGGGACCTCATAATAATCAAACTCCACACCCTGTGCAGAAAGAAGATCACGAAAGTCACGATGAGCAGTTACCAGTCCATCTTGTTTGCCAACACTTATGTAGAGAAGCTTCAGCCGGTCATTGGCGGCTGATTCAATCTGTGGAAGAAGCTCCAAGAGCTTTTCCTTTTCAATGGTTTTTGAGACATCCGGGCCACGGAATAATTCAGGATTAGCAGGAGAATCAATCACCTTTGCCACTCCAGGGAAGTTTGGCAATCCACCTGCCAGCGAACCAACCCAGGCAAATTTGTCAAGGTTGGCAAAGGCTGCATAGAGTGACATCATGCCTCCGCGAGAAAGGCCAATGACAGAACGATGCTCGGCATTATTCAGCGTACGATAAGTCATGTCAACATATGGAACAAGATCTGATGCAAGAGCTTTTGGAAAACTCAGGTCATCAGGACGGCTGCCGGGAGGAGGGACACAGGCTATATAATTACGGCCCGCCACTTGGTCGGAGTATATATTACTCATAACCACTATTGCCGCTACTGCCTGTTCTTTTGCAATAAGGTTATCCATTATCTCTGGCACCCGCCCGAGCTCAGTCCAAGCATCCTCATCGCCACCACCACCGTGCTGAAGGTAGATAACAGGGTATCTTTCGTTTCCAGTCTCGTACCCAGGTGGTGTATAGATAGTAGTACGCTTCTGTATTCCCAATGATGGATAGGGGACATACACATGGGAAACAATGCCGTGCGGCACATCATGATATAGGTAATTCTCCGTCTTTTCGCCGGGGATAGGCAACTCACTACGGTATCTCACGCCGTCACGCGTAGATAACGGGTTGCACGGGTCAAGAGCATAGACGCCGTCCACAATAAATGCATAGTTGTACAATTCAGGTTCAAGAGGTCCTATGGTTAAATTCCAAAATCCCTCAGCATCTTTTGTCATTGGGACTTCAGATCCTTCAGGCCATGCATCGGTAGTCCAGCCTCCGGTTGTGTTTACAAGAACAACTGTTTTAGCCTCAGGAGCCCTAAGCCTGAAAGATACAGTACCGTCTTCATTGATTGCTGGAAACTCTATCGGTTTGGTTCCTACATCCATCTTAGGAGTTTCCTGTCCGAAGAGATACCTGCTGTTTCTAGATATTTCATTACGGGTGACTTTGCCGCACCCTGATATAATCACCAAGGCTGCGCTGGCAGCAAATAATGCAGTTTTAAATATCTTTCCCATCGATTCAAGGTATTTATGTTTTCAGTTAATCTAAATTCGCATTCTGTATCCTTTACAAATTATCTCCTGACACTATTCTTGTTTACCCGTTCCACAACCTCTACAACCTTATCTTACGTACCCGGGAATTTTATTCTCGATGCAGTCATACCTTGTATTGATCTTCTCCACAAATAATAGACAACCAACATCATCTTTACAATAAAAAGGTATAGGGATAATGTATGAAACGGGTGCCTTAATGGTCGATCTGCGCAACCCGGGCATTAAAACCAATAATGGCATGATTATGTTTTACCCATTGTTGAATTTATTGTCATTAAAGAAATTATCAGACATTTGTACAGGATGACGAATCAATTTAATAACTTGTGAGCGAAGGAGGGAAAGGGTTATATCAAATGGAAAAGCTTGGTTCATCTGCTGAAAATCAACCCCTGGAAACTACCAGGATGATTGATACTGAATACTTCCGTAAGCTTTATAAGGAATATTATTCTGCTCTTTGTGTCTATGCAACTACATTTACCCGTGATAACCAAATTGCAGAGGAAGTGGTCCAGGATGTTTTTGTAAAAATATGGGAGTCTGGCAACACCCTTTCCATCAATACCTCAATCAGCTCATACCTTTTTACATCGGTTAAAAATGCTTCCCTTAATCACCTCAAGCATCTACAGGTTGTCAACAGGTTTAGTGAGTATTATACCCGGAAATACCAAAATGCACAGGACTTATACTATTTAAGCCAGGAAACAGGAGACTCACTATTGATAGCCCGTGAGCTGGAAGAGCAACTAATGAAGGAGATTGAGTCTTTACCTGATAGATGTAGAAAAATCTTTAAAATGAGTCGATTTGAAAACATGAAACACCAAGAAATCGCAGATAAACTGGGTGTTACAGTCAACACTGTTCACCGCCAGACATCAATAGCTTTGAAGAGACTGAAGCGGATAATTATAAAATCGCTAGCATTACTGGTATTATCTCTCAAGTTCCTTTTTGCCTGAAAACTTTTCTCAAAAAGATAGAATCCTCTTTTATTGTTTACATGGTCCTTGTTGTCATTAATATGTAGTTGATATGGAGAAGATGACTGAAATAATTGTGCGTGTGCTTAAGGGCGAAGCCTCACCTTCTGATAAGCAGACACTTATAGCCTGGCTAAATGAGAGCCCAGAGAATAATGAGAGTTTTAGAAAGCTGGAATCCCTATGGAATGCCATCAACATCATTGATAAATCAAGGGTATTTGATCACGAAAAAGCTTTCCTGAAGTTCCGCAAGGAGGTCGAGTTAAAACTCAAAGCTTCCAAAAAGGCAAGACTGGTCAGGATTGCTGACTACATCATCCGTATTGCAGCCGTTGCAATAATATTATTTGGGATCGGGCACCTGATCTTTTCTAGGCCTGAGGAACCTTTCATTACTGAAAAAGCGAAATGTGAAATAATTTCACCGAGAGGCTCCAAAACACAGGTTATTCTCCCGGATAACTCCACTGTATGGCTTAATTCGGAGAGTAAGCTTGAATACAATAATGAATATGGTATAGCAAGCAGGGAAGTCTTCCTGGAAGGAGAAGGATTTTTCGAAGTTAAGACCAACCCGGAACAGGTATTTGTTGTCAATACGGCCTGTCTGAGAATTAAGGCACTTGGGACGACCTTCAATGTCAAGTCATATCCCTCAGATAATATGGTTGAAACCACTTTGATTGAAGGAATGGTGGACCTTGAGAACATCACATACGGGAAACCTGCCACTATTGCCACGCTGGAACCGAACCAGAAGGTCACCTATTATAAGGTTACTGAAAAGGCTGGTAATGAGAAGAAAGATAGAGGGATTACCTGTGATGATGCAAATTCTTCAAAGGTAAAGGATATAATCCCGATACTTTCCAACGAAAATGTGGACGTTTCGCTCGTGACTTCCTGGACTAATAACATGATCTTTTTTGACCATGAAACCTTTAATGATCTGGCCGTAAGGCTTGAGAGACGGTTCGGGGTAAACATTTATTTCCTTGATGACGAAATAGGGAATCTTGAGTTCACAGGAACAATCAGTGATATAATTATTGAGCAGGTACTTGAGGCACTCCAATTCGCCGCACCCTTCTACTATCAGTTCTACGACAAGGATATTTACATCTCAGATAAGCCTATTCTTAAAAAACCCTCACAGGAGACAATTATAAATTATCCAAACACTAACTTGAAAACCACTATGCCTATGGAAAACAAATCAAACTGAAAACGAATCGGGAAATGCTGCAACATTTCCCGACCATTGTTTTTAATTAAACCAGGGAGTACATTTTACTAACAGGCCTCTCTGGATCATTTAACCAAAAACATACAAATTTATGAAAAAAGCTCGATTTAGGAAAACTCTGCTAATCATGAAAATGTCGACCTTTTTATTGTTCTTTTGCCTGACTGCAATTTCAGCCGAATCGTTCTCGCAAAACTTTTCCTTTGAAATCAGGGGCGAAACAATTAAGGACTTATTAGCAAAGATAGAAAGGACAAGTGACTACAAGTTCCTCTACAGGTCGGACCTGACTAAGATTAATGATCCTATTACTGTCAGTATAAGTGATGAGAACATCGAAAGCATTCTTACCAAGGTCTTTGCATATTCCGGTTTGGTCTTTAAGATTTTCGATGACAATCTGGTTGTCATTTCAAAAGCGAATGAATTTCAGCAACAAAGTGTTACCGGTAGGGTAACAGATGCCACTACCGGGGAACCGCTGCCGGCTGTTACTGTTACAATTAAGGGTACCACCATAGGTACTCTGACGGATGTAAACGGAAGCTTTATCATTCCTAGGCCTGATAGGGGTATGACTATATCATTCTCCTTCATCGGATATACTTCCTATGAGGTTATTTATAACGATGAGAATACATTGGAAATAAATCTTGTACAGGCAGATCTTTCCCTTGATGAGGTAATTGTTGTTGGTTACGGAACCAAGACAAAAAGCTCTGTAACTGGAGCAATTTCAACGGTTGGAGAGAAAGAACTTGAGAATATTGCCGTTACCAACGTTGCAGGTGCCCTGCAAGGACGGGTCTCAGGGGCATTTGTAACTTCTGAGAGCGGTCAGCCGGGAGCTGGCTCAAATATTTATTTCCGTGGCCCGATGTCAATCAGTGGTGGTCGTCCTCTTTATGTCGTGGATGGTGTCCCTATAAGTGATCTCAGTTATGATTTCAACATGATTGACATTGAATCAATAAGTGTTCTTAAGGACGCCTCTGCAGCTGCTATCTATGGAGCAACTGCTGCAGGCGGTGTTATCCTTGTTACTACAAAACGGGGTGCCAAACAAAAACCCACGGTAAGCTTTGACGGCAGCTACGGGGTCCGGAACGTGATTAAGGTTCCAACCCTTCTTCAAAGAGATGATTATATTATGGCAAAGGAGCTTGCAGGATATGACGTTATTGATTTGTTTGGACCGGAGAGTGAATGGAATAATTTGCCTGATACTGACTGGTTTAACGAGTGGTATAATCCTGGTGCTGAGCAGAATTATAATTTATCAATGTCAGGCGGGAGTGATGCTTCAACATATTACCTGTCAGGCAACTATAACAGCATTGAGGGAACACGCCTTAACAATTGGATTCAGCGCCTTACTTTACGAGTCAACTCTGATCACCAGATTACAAAAAAGTTAAAACTGTCAGAGAACATATACTTCAAATATGGAAAAGAGTCGCCTCCGACTCCTCCTCATGAAGGGTTTCAGACTTACAGGAGTATTCCGGTTATGAGTGTCTATGATGAGACTAATGAATCAGGTGGCGGATGGGGAATGACCCCTAAAGGCTTTCAGGGACGAAATTATGTGGCTGAAGCCTCAACTCTTTACGCCAGGAACATTGATTATTCAATAAACATGAGCGGGAGTCTTGATTATGAGATGATTAATGATCTACACCTGAAAGGGCTGATAGGAGTAATGTTGAATGATAAAGATGCATATTCCTACCAGGAGCCTTGGTTTGACGGTTCATGGTATGCCCTTGAATCTTTCTCAAAGGCTAATGCCAAACTGAAGCAGTACATTGCTACCTTTACACTGAATTATGACAAAACCTTTGGTAGCCACCAAATTTCAGGATTACTTGGTTATGAAGCCAGAAGAGCTTATTCAAGCTTCCTTGACTATGCCAACCAGGAATCATTTGTTGCCAGGCCTCAATCCTCTTCATTGGCTCTCGGTGTGGAAAGCCAGACTGGATCCTTTTGGGAGACGGATGTCCTTGACCGTATCCTATCACAGTTTGCGAGACTGGAATACAGCTACCAGAATAAATACCTCCTCACTGCCAACGTGCGTCGTGATGGCTACGGATCAAAATTCGGTCCTGAGAACAAGTATGGTATATTTCCGGGTGTCTCTGTTGGATGGGTTTTGACCAAGGAGTCATTTATGAGTGGGTTATCATTCATTAACCTCCTTAAGCTTAGGGCTGGTTATGGTATTCTGGGGAACCCGGTTGGCCAGGACTTTGCCTTTACAAGGTACTATACATTAGGTTATACATATGACTGGTCTGGAACTTCCGCTGCTGGACAGAGAGAAACCGGAATTGCAATTGTCGATGCCTTGGCAAATGCTGAAATCCAGTGGGAATCAGTGGCAACAACCAATGTCGGGATAGATGCAAGCTTCTGGAAAGGCCGTCTTGCATTTAACCTTGATTTCTACTCAAGGCAGACACAGAAAATGTTGTATAATGTTGGCATTCCTCCGTCAGCCGGTGTTGGATCCAGTGTTCAGGCCAACATAGGTCAGATGAGCAACACCGGGTTTGAGATACAGGTTGAGCACCGTAATGATATCGGTGATTTCAACTATTTCGTCTCATTTACCGGTGGCTTTAATAAGAATAAGCTCATTTCTCTCAACCCAGACCTGGAGAGACTCTTTATTACTTCAGGTAATATCGGTCAGGGCGAGTCGGGAGGCGGTTTCTATGGTGGTGCAACCATCTGCCGTTCAGAGCCCGGACTGCCGCTCGGCCAGTTCTACGGATATGAAACCGCAGGAATTTATGCAACTGATGCTGAAGCTGGAACACGTCCCACTTTCAGCGGATACACTCCGCAGGCAGGTGACCTTATTTATGTAGACCAGAATAATGATTTAGTTATCAATGCCTCTGATCAGGTTTACATCGGCAATCCTTGGCCTAAGATGACCTATGGTTTTAACCTAGGCGGCGGTTGGAAGAGCATTGAAGTAAGGGCTCAGTTCAATGGCACGATCGGCAATGATATATATAACGGTCACGATTCTTATGAGTATAACTTCTTCTCGGATTACAACACCTCACCGAAGATATTTGACGCTTCATTCTTCGGTGACAATGATCTGACAGATATCCCGAGGAGTGCCACACTCTCCAAACCTGATAGGAACAGGAACTGGGGTGCAGTTTCAGACTACCATATTTATGATGGCTCATACCTTCGTCTTAAAAACCTGCAGGTCAGTTATACATTACCCGAACAGATGGTAGGGAAGATGCACATGAGTTATATTAAGGTCTTTTTCAGTGCTGATAATCTTCTTACTATAACAAAATACCCGGGACTTGATCCTGAAATTGCCCCTCAGGCTAACTACGGAGGTATCCTGGCACAGGGCATTGATTTCCCGAGTCCACGTTATCCCCTCTCAAGGATTATCTCTTTCGGAGTAAACATGACATTCTGAAACCTTAAACTGAAGAATTATGAAAATGAATATAAAAAATCATGTCCTCCTGGTGTTTATCACCAGTCTGCTCATGTTCAGCTCCTGCGGAGACGAATTCCTGAATGTTTCAGATCCACTGGTACTTTCAGAAGGGATATTCCCGCAAGAAGTAAGTGACCTGGAACCAATAATGGTGGACATTTACGGGAGGCTGCAGGAAACATATTATGGCACATACATGAGACTGTGGCCCCTTATGTCACACAACCGTGACCATGGGTATAACGGTGCGCAATATAATGAGTTTGCCCTTATTGAGTTAAATCCAAACCTTTCCAACGTAAATAATGTATGGACACGGCACTACCTGGCAGTTGGAAAATGCAATGACATGCTTGCCGCAATTGACAGGTTACGTGAAAAAGGTGGTCTGACGATATCACAGATGAATAAACTGGATGAATATGAAGGACAGACACTTTTTATGCGTGCCTTCAATTATTTTTACCTAATCAACTTGTATGGTGAGTCTCCTATTTTAACCGAAGCCGATAAGAACAAGATGGGAGTGCCACTATGGGATTATGCCCCGGATATTATTAATGAAACATATAAGCCAAGGGCAACACAGGGGGAAGTTTGGGATTTGATTATTAGTGACCTTAAGGCGGCGGAAACTCTCCTAAATGGAGTTGTCTTCGCAGAGAAAGCAAGGGTCAATGAATGGGCTGTCAAGAGCTTCTTAGGCAAAGCATATATCTTTACCCTTCAATGGGATAAAGCCAGGGATGTGCTGAAAGATGTGATTGATAACAGCGGCAAACAATTGGTAAGCTATGACATCCTACGCAATTCATTCAACGGCCAGAATAAATTCAACGGGGAATCTATTTTTGAAGTTAACTCTACTTATGACCCCTTAGGAGGAACTTCCCAGTTTAATACAGGTGCTGACTGGATGAAAGGAATTAGCGTTTCTTATGTTGATGCTAATGGCATTGAGGTATGCAATGGGTTCGGAAACTTTTTCATTCATGACATGACCATGCCAAGATATGGATTTAACAGTACTGCCACCACAACGGCCGAACAGAAAGACCCTGCTTATCTAGCCTATTCTCTGCAGGTACGCGCTGACAAGAGTGTCGATCCGCGTTTATATGTTACAGCATTCCAGCCTTATGTCGACAGCATAAATTACATAGGCAACTGGAGGAAGATAGCCAAGGGTCGTGTTGAATCATATAATGCAGAGACTTCAAAAGCATGGTGCATACATAAATATAGCGTTATTGACCGCTACTGGGGAGACCTTAACGGCTGGCATGGGATAAATATGATTGTAATGCGTCTTGCAGAGGTATACCTCCTTTACGCCGAGGCCCAGATGCATCTTAACCAGACTGTCGTAGCTCTAGAGTATGTGAATAAGGTACACAGAAGGGCATATGACATGCCTGTCCATACCCCGTCACCATTTGACTATGAATCACTTTCTGCCAGGACCAAGACGCTTGATCCGACTGATCCTCTTGCAAATGATCCGCTGAAATATGAAAGGTGGGCCGAATTCGGTGGTGAAGGAGTATGGTGGTTTGATGTCCGCCGCTTTGACCTGGGTCAGGAAGAAGCCACATACTATCAGAGGGTTAAGGGCGGAGTACTTGAATGGAGGGACACCAAGTATGCCATGCCAATTTCGACAACTGAAATGAACGCTAATTCTCAGATGATTCAGAATCCGGGTTATTGAGCCTTTTATTGGTTAGTTTTTAAATGTTTTGGATGAGTTAGGGAACAATGTGGGCACTTTGGATCTAGCAGGTCCGGGCAAGTGCCCACTTATTTTAACCTTTTTGCATTTTCAATATTAACATCCGGCATTGAGACGGATTACATGGTTGTTTATTAACTTGGTTATGAAAACAATACTGGCTTTCCTCCCACTACTTGTATTACTAATTACCAGATGCGGGTTGAACTCCTCTTTTACCCCATCGGTGACTGAAGAAGACTGGGGCTGGCAGGATGGCAAGGCCGTAAAACTCTTTACCCTTACAAACCGGAATAGCATTGTACTTAAGGTAACCAATTACGGAGCAACAATAACTTGGATCTCGGTGCCTGACCGTAATGGAGTTTTTGAGCCTGTTGTGCTCGGATTTGATAGTCTGAATGAATATGTTGCTGTAAGGGGAGGTTACGGAAGCGTTATAGGTAGGTATGCCAACAGAATCGGAGGTGCACAGTTCATCCTCAACGGTGAAAAGTACACACTGACGGCAAACAGCAGGGGAAATACAATTCATGGCGGTAACAAAGGATTCAATAAGCAGGTGTTCGATATTGATACTTCTTATGTTAAAGGTGACTCAGTAAAGGTGGCCTTCAGCTACCTGAGCCCTGATATGGAGGAGGGATTCCCGGGAAATCTATTATTGAAAGTTACATATACCCTCACTGTGGAGAACGAAGTAGTGATTGATTATGAGGCAACAACCGATAAGCCAACTGTTGTAAACTTCACCAATCACGCTTATTTTAACCTGGGCGGATGCCGGGGATCCATTCTTGATCACTATCTCATGGTTGTTTCAGATTCCATCTGTGAGGTTGATATCATAGGGCTTCCGACTGGAAGGCTACTTCCGGTAGCAGGGACCGCTTGGGATTTCAATTATGCCAGGCTGGTAGGTAGCAGGATAGATGCGGTAAAACCGGGTTATGATAATACCTACATGCTTCGTCGGGAGGGTGATGGGATAATACTTGCGGCCGAAGTCTATGACACTGTAAGCGGAAGAGTTATGGAAGCATTCACCACTGAACCTGGGATGCAATTGTATACTTCCAACTCTGACCGGAAAACCATCGGCCATGACGGTAATGAGTATGGTAGGTATTATGGTATCTGCCTTGAGATGCAACACTTTCCCGATTCACCCAATCATCCGAATTTTCCAAATGTGGTTCTGGATCCTAATGAAACATACAGGCAGACAACGATTTATAAGTTTTCCACAAAATAAATAAAACATTATGCGGAGTATAAGATTATTCAATACTATAATCCTCCTCTGGTTTCTCATATCATTTCCCCTGTTTTCGCAGGTTGGAAATCTTAGGGTAGGGGCCGCAAGGATAGATATCACCCCGGCACTAGATGCCCTGCCTGCAAAAGGGTATCCCCGTGGAATCCGTGATCACATATATGTAAGGACAATTGTTGTTGACAATAGCTTTACCAGTGCTGCATTTATCACTGTTGACATAGACGGAATCGGAGCTGGTCTTATTCCTAAAATATCGAGTGAGGCAGGTGTGCCCGAAGAAAACATAGTAATTTCACCTACCCATACCCACAGTGGCATTCAGCTTCCCCGCGGAAATGCCTCGGACGTTGATCCAAATAGGTTGATCTTCGCAAAAAACTTTGAAAAAAGTATTATAGAATCGGTAAAACTAGCCAGAGAAAACCTTCAGCCTGCAAGTGTAGGGTACAGCACCGGCAGTGCTTATCTCAATGTAAATCGCAATGCCATCGACCCGTTCACCAGGCAATGGACGCAGGCTCCAAATTATGACGGACCCAGCGACAAGACAGTGGCTGTAGTTACATACCGATCTTTAAATGGTGAACCCATTGCAATTTTCTATAATTATGGGATGCACGGTAACAGCTCATACATGAGTGGCATACTGACCGGAGATTTTCCCGGCGAAGCGTCAAGATATATCGAAAGGTTTTATGATAATAAGGTGGTTGCAGTTTATTCTCCGAGTGCTCAGGGCGATCAGAATCCGAGATATCTGCAACCAATGTTGGACATAGAAAAAATTAAAAGCGACCTTGCCCTCTCAAGTGGAAGGGCAAAAAACTCTGAGGAGGCTAACAAGATGGCGGGTTTTGAAGGTGCGGTTGATGACATCGTAAACATTGATCCGCATCTTTATGAACGTCAGTCACAGATGATCTCTGCCCTTGGAGCTTTTCTTGGGGAGGAGGTGCTGCGCGTAATCAAATACACTACAAGATATAATTCAGAGATCCGGATCTACTCTTGCGATACAACCGTCACATGTCCGGGCAGAACCCGCACCAATTTCAATCGTGAGGGTTTCGCGGCAACATATACTGATGGCAACCAGGTAAATATCGGACTGAAACTGCTTGTAATCGGTAGTATTGCATATGCAGTCATGGGTGGCGATCCATTCTCGAGGATAAAGGAGCAGCTGATGGATGAGGCTCCATTCAATCATACCATCATGGTGGTCATGAGCAACGGTCTTGGCGGGGGCTATATCCCGACCGATGATGCATACGGAATGAATACTTTCCAGGTCTTGGGTTCAAGGCTGAAACCCGGATGCGCAGAACGGGCAATAATTAACGGATTCCTTAATCTGATGGATAAGGCTTGGAGGTGATCGACTCAGTCTGCTTAATAATAATGTTCTGAAGAATTCAAAAAAAACAAATAAAAAATGAAAACGAACAGGAGAAACTTCTTCCAAGTCTTGGGTGCTAGTGCTGCAGGATTTGGAGTCGCCAGTGCGGTATGGGTACCTGACTGGACAATAGCAAAGAATAAGCCGGATGTCTCCACCAATGCCTTGATCGGCGGAATACCGGTAAAGAGAAACAACCAGATGTGGCCTATAAAATCAGAACTGAAATCAAGGCGGATAAAGTTCGATTCACCCCAGAACCAGATCAGTTGGGCATTCATGAAAGAGTTGAGAGAGCACAACAAAACCAGGAAAATCTACGATGTCAACCCCTATGCTGAAGTTTACACCTTTCGTGAAAACCTTTATGGTATTTTTCAGGAGAATTGTGACGGTGCCGGTGATTTCTGGATGTACCTTCTCATCGGCCCGGCAAAAGCCATGCTTATTGATACAGGGTTTGGCCTGGGAAATCTTAAAGGCTTGGTTGATGAGCTCACTGGAAATATGCCGCTTATTGTCGTAAATACTCATGACCATTATGACCATGCCTATGGAAACTGCCACTTTGATAAGGTGTACTGTCATGAATACTTGGTACCTTATCTTGAAAACCAGCATGCGAACATGTGGGATTATCTGTTCGATGATTACGGAAACAATATCTGGCTTGAATTTGATAGGAAAGACCTGCCTGTATTCAAAAAATACGAGATTGTAGGCGTTCCTGATGGATATACATTCAACTTAGGAAGCGATTATGATATTGAACTGGTGTTTACCGGTGGACACGCTGCAGGGCATGCCGGATACCTTGATAAGAAAGGTCGTATTTTCTTTTCCGGTGACAATATCTGTAGTGATGTATCTGGCTGTGGTTCAGTAAATACCACAAGGTCGGGTCCGTATGCTGAGAACACTGCACTTAAAGTTTACCGTGACAATGTAAAAAGGCTGGTTGACCGCATGGATGAGTATGATTACATATTCCCGATGCATTTTATGAATAACATTGAGAACAACCTGATGCCAAACATTCTGGAGGCATGTGACGCCATTCTTGCTAACCCGGAAGACTATGATTACAAAATTGAAAAATATGGCAAGGACCGGTTTGCCGGACCATCGGTAAGGTATTTCAAGTTCATTAAAGGATTCAGCGTCATCGGTTATGGATACAGGAAAATCTGAGTTAAGTAAATGACACAGCAATACAAAACATACAATAAAAATGGAAAAGACATATGAAATGTGGCCGATCATCGGTGCATCAAAGGCAAAGAGGATCAAATGGAGTGCACCACAGAACCAGATCAGCTGGACTTATATGAAGATGCTCAGGGAAGGAAACAAAACAATGAAGGTATATAATATCAATCCATATATTGAAGTATATCAGTTCCGTAACAACATGTACGGTCTCTTCAATCAGAACTGTGATGGAGCAGGCGATGTCTGGCAGTACCTCATCATTGGTCCGAAGAAGGCAATGCTCATTGATACGGGCTTCGGCCTCGGAGACCAGAAAGGACTTGTAAACATGCTGACCGATAATAGACCGCTTATTGTTGTAAACACTCACCTGGGGCCGGATCATTCATTCGGCAATGTGCTGTATGACAAGGTATATTGCAGTGAATACGAGGTTGATAACATCAAAAACAGGCTGAAACCAGGAGCGTGGGATTACCTGTTTGATGAGAATGGAAACAATATTTGGTTGCAGTTCGACAGGAAAGACCTTCCTGAGTATAGGGATTATGAACTGATAGGTGTACCTGATGGTCAAGTATTCAATCTAGGTGATGATTATGACATTGAGTTAGTATGGATGGGTGGCCATTCCGCAGGGATGTCGATGTTTCTTGACAGGAAAGGACGCTCACTGTATGCCGGAGATGATATATGCAGCGATGTTATCGGATGTGGAAGCGGTCCTAAGGAAGGAGGATTCTACAATGAATACTGCAACCTGACCACATACCGTGATAACCTGGCAAAACTGGTGCCAAGAATGGATCAGTTTGATTATATCTTTCCGGGTCACTTCATGGTCAATCTTGAGAATTTTCTGATACTTAATATTCTTGAAGCCCTCAATGAGATCATTGCTGATCCCACATGTTTTGACTATACAGTGGAGCATGTCAGGAGTACCGGCGAAACTAGGGTACGGATGCATAAGTTCGTGAAGGGGTTCGGAACTATCGCATATACTGAAAATGGTGTTTATCCGCCCAAATCATAATATAATCATCTTGAACCAAAAATAACCGAATCAGATGTCAACAGACAGACGTTCTTTCCTGAAGGCGGCAGGATTCAGTGCAACCGCAATGGCGCTGGCTCCTTCAGTCGGTCTGACCTCTTGTGCAACACAAAAGAATTCCAACGATGGGCAGAAATTGTTCATTGGTGATAATATTGCAGTTGTCGGAACAACCAACGGGGAGGTCAGAGGATTTGTCCTGCGCGATATCAACTATTTCTTAGGAATACCTTACGGAGCAGACACCTCGAAAAAAAATCGCTTTATGCCTCCTGTAAAACCTGAACCATGGGCTAATGTATTCCCGGCAATATGGTGGGGTAATGGGGCTCCTCAACTGATAGAGGGGATTTATTCAGGTAATAGTAGGTACCGTGCCTTCCTTCACCATGCAAACTTTGATGACCTGAGCGAGAACTGTCTGTCAATAAATATCTTCACCCCCGGTATTAATGACGGAGGGGGAAGACCGGTGCTATTATGGATGCATGGAGGCGCCTGGCATTATGGCATCAGTCATGAGCATGACGGGGTTATTGGTGAGAACCTTGCCAGGTTAGGTGATATCGTCTTCTGTTCGATAAACCACAGGCTCGGGCCCATGGGATTCTCTGACTTTTCTGCTGTGGGGGGAGAAAAATATGCAGATTCGGGGAATTCCGGGGCCCTAGACCTGGTGGCAGCTCTTGAATGGATACGTGATAATATATCAAACTTTGGAGGTGATCCGGCAAATGTTACTATCATGGGTCAGTCTGGTGGCGGAGGTAAGGTTGTGACCACTGCAGCTATGACCCCTGCAAAAGGACTCTTTTGCAAGGTTGTATCTCTCAGTGCGGCTGATTTTGAGCTGAGAGACAAGGAGATGACTCGCAAAGTCGGTTATTATATCTTGAAGGAAGCCGGATTACAGCCTTCGCAGATAGACAAACTTCAGGAGATGCCTTGGAGGATCTATTATGACATCGCCATTCGGGCTGCTGAAAAGTATATAAAAGAGACTGGTACTACTCTCTCCCCGATGAAAGTGTTCCAGCCTCAGGTTGACGGCAGGAATATAGAATACCCGACCTTTTTTCCTGAAGCCTCACCGGTAATGGCTGAAGTGCCGATGATTATCAGCTCAACTACCAATGAGAGCTCAAATGCCTGGAAGGACTCTTCACTTGAATCGATGACTCTCGATGGCATGAAAAAGGAGATGACCAGAAATTACGGGGAAAAGGCAGGTGAAATCGCAGATGCCTATCTAAAGGCTTTCCCCAGCAAAAAGCCCTATGAACTACTGTCAATAGCCACGAATACGTTCAGACAACGGGCAGTGGCACTTGCTAACGCCAAGTCAAGGCAGTCGCCTCCCGTATTTATGGCATTGTTTGGCTGGCAACCTCCATTGTTTAATAACAGGCTGATGGCTTTTCATACTCTTGATCAGTGTTTCTGGTTTGCAAATACGGATCTTATGATTACACATACCGGTGGAGGTGCAAGGCCCAGGGCACTCTCTGAGAAAATGGCTGGGTCATTGATTCAATTCATGAAAACGGGAGACCCAAACGGGGGTGGATTGCCTCATTGGCCAGTATATACCAGTGAAAAGGGGGAGCTGATGTTTCTTGATGATATTTGTGAAGTACAGTATGACCCTGATAGGGAAGCGAGAAAAACCTTACCGCCGATAATATGAGGGCAGATCTATCTTGCCAGCCTTGAGATCTGACTTATAAATTGCTTGACAAAGCTTGTGAGAACAATGAAAACAAACAGGAGAATCTTAGTCAGAATAATAGGTACCGAAGATGCAGGGCCGGGAGTATCTACTACTTTGCCGCTGTCATCCTGCTCAGGTTCAGGTAGTGGCGAGACTCCTGACAACATCATTGCTGGAACTGTCATCGACAAGAGACATGGTCATAGGTGGTAAATCAGGTCTGTGCTGAAATCAAGGACATCCGTTACGACGTACCACAGAACCAGATCAGCTGAGCTTTCATGGAAAGTTGAAAGAACACAACAAAACAAAAGAATTCACGACACAGAAATGTACGTGGAGGTGTGCCAGTTCCGTGACAATATAAATAGGCTGGATGACCAGATGGATGAATGTGATTACATCTTTTCACAGCATTTCATAAATAGCGTTGAGAACAACCTTATAACCAATATCTTGGAGGCATGTGATGATATCCCTGCAAATCCGGTGCAAAATTATGATTACATGATTGAAACCTAGGCCAAGTACCACGATCAGGATCGCTCTCCAAGGTATTACAAGTTTGTAAAGAGTTTTAGCGCTTACCATTACCAAGTGGTCTGAAGTCAACATATTGATTGGAGGAATATAGAAATGAATATACAAGAGCAGAAAACAGGACAGATGTGGCCTATTAACGGTGCATCAAAGGCAAAAAGAATAAAATGGGGTGCAGTACAGAACCAGATCAGCTGGGTTTACATGAAGATGCTCAGGGAAGGCAATAAGACCCTGAAAGTATATGATGTTAATCCCTACGTAGAGGTTTACCGTTTTTACGATAACCTGTATGGCCTTTTCAATCAGAACCTTGACGGGGCAGGCGATGTATGGATGTGGCTTGTAATAGGTCCGAAAAAGGCGATGGTTATCGATACTGCCTGTGGACTCGGTGATCTGAAAGGTCTTGTAGATGAAATTACAGAAAATATGCCTCTGGTAGTTGTCAATACGCACGGTCATTCAGATCATGCACGCGGGAACAGCCAGTTCGGAACAGTATACTGTTATGAAACCCTACTGCCAAAGCTTAAAGAACAGGATGAACATATTTGGGACAAGTACTTTGATGAAAAAGGCAATCCCCTTTGGCTTGAGTTTGACCGGAATGATATACCGCCATTTAAGAAGTACGAGATTGTTGGTGTTCCTGACGGGTATGTCTTCAACTTGGGTGGTGATTATGATGTTGAGCTGATTTTTACAGGCGGACATACAAACGAGCATGTGATGTTCCTTGATAAAAAAGGCCGCTTCCTCTTCGCCGGTGACAATGTTTGTAGTGATGTTACAGGCTGTGGCAATGGTGGCGGCAAATATGCAAACCTGTCTACATTCAGCAAAGCCCTGACAAAACTTGTTGAACGGATTAATGAGTATGATTACATTTTCCCCGGGCACTTTATGGTCAACCTTGAAAACCATTTAATGTTCAGCCTACTTGAAACTGTGAATGCAGTCATCAACGACCCCAACTGTTATGATTATAAAATCACTCATATCAGCGGTGGCGGTGGACCGGGCCGGGTGAGGATGCATAAGTTCATCAGGGGTTTCAGTACTATAGCCTATACAGAAAGTGGTGTTTATGTGCCGGATGAACCTACCATTTAAAAGTAATGCTAAGGACATCCTCAGACTGATATTATTGATATAATTTCAGAACAGGCTTGTGATGAAATTGATTAAAACAATTGCAGTATTGGTGCTTTTTTCATTTGTACTGGATGCACAGGAATCTGGCACAATTTTTTCTTTTACAGAAGGTGGATTATGCGGGGAAGTACAGGTAAAACCTTGGGATGTGCTTGATGACGTATCTGTTACATTCAGGCTATATGCTTCTCGTACCAATGAAGTACTGGTAAATGTGAACTGGCCGGAAGGCCGGTGTATAGCGATGATCAAAAGCTGCAATAATGTATGGAAAGATACCACGAGAGACAATCAATCTGAGCTTTGGACCTATACGTTTTCAGTAGATGGTATCAGGACAATAGATGCTAGCAATTATAACATCTCACGTTACGGTGTAGGATTCATGAATACCGTTCTTGTACCTCGTGATATGTTAGAGTTTATGCAAGCATATCAAATGTCGCAC
The DNA here is from genome assembly GCA_029564935.1 of Bacteroidota bacterium. Taxonomy (GTDB): domain Bacteria; phylum Bacteroidota; class Bacteroidia; order Bacteroidales; family VadinHA17; genus LD21. The sequence goes on along the minus strand of JAKQPD010000055.1, from coordinate 4,902 downwards.
GGAATTAGGTCAACGATCTGGACACCCTCAACATTTATAAAGGTCTCTAGTCATGCATTTATATATAGACTTCTAAGATATGAGGGATGTGAAGCATCCTGCCCTGTCCTTTACCTGTTGCATGGCCGTGGCGGAGATGAAGATGCATGGCCTGCCATGGGAATTGCCAGCATCATCATGGACCAACTCATTGTCCAGGCCAAGGCCAGTCCTATGATCGCGGTAATGCCTAATACATACTGGAATGAGCTTGCATCTTTTGACCTGGCTGGTCCCTGCTTCGCACCCCCTCTCGGCATGGGCGGTAGTGGCAACAGAGTTATAAGTGGTGCCTCTCGAGCTCTTGGCACTGTTGCTCCCACTACTCCAGGTGGTATTGGCATTGTTCCTCCCAGTACCCCGGGTGGAGAAGGCAACACTCAGAGAGACTACAGTAAAAACGTTCAGAATATCGTTGGACGCTTGATCCCGGTCATTGAGAAGAACTTTCAGACTTTGCACGGTAGCAAGAACAGGGCTATCGCCGGATTGTCAATGGGCTCACAGATAACAGCCAATGCAGAACGGTCAAGGCTAGATGTCTTCTGGTCAATGGGTTTGCTGAGTTCTGGAATGTTCAGAAGCCTGCCCGGGAGGATAGTTGAAATTGAAGCAATTCCCCGGACTTTTTTAAAAATCCTGTATAAGTAAACAAAATGCTGGACTTTCTCTTTTTTTATGCAGTGCTGAAGACACCCGCATTGATTCTCAAGAAGGCATGGGACGATCTTCTCACCATGGCAATAACTTCATCAGTACAACATATCCCTGCGGTCATGAATGAAGAGTGTGGCGTCATTAACGCGCTGAACTGGTACAATTGCTTTTTAGATAGCAAGCAACCTTTTTGGTGACTTCACGGCTGATACTTCAAAAAAAAATAATGGGTTCATCTGGTTGCATAGAAGGAAAAAAGCCGGAACTACAGATGAAGTGGTCATCCTCCTTATGAATAAATTAATTGCCTTAACTGATTAATTAATTATTGAATGTTAGAATTTATTCCAACCATAGTTTATAAAAGAATATTCATGCTATCCCTGTTTTACTCTCTGGCAATTTTATCATCGGCCCAGCCGCAAATAGATGCAGTACGAGTTGACAATCCCCCGCATATTGACGGGAGAGTGGATGATGATGTATGGAACTTGGCTTTTAAGGTTTATGAATTCTTTCAGCAGGAACCAAACCTCGGAGAACCTTCTTCGGAAAAGACTGAGGTCTTCGTATGCTATGATTCAAAGAACATCTACTTTGGAATCAAATGCTGGGATAATCCTGATAAAATTGCTGCCAAGGAGATGCTATATGATGCCAGAATAAGCAATGATGACAGGATGAGAATTCTTATCGATACGTATCACAACAAAATAACTGGGTATTATATCGCAATCAATCCACTGGGGGCAAAAATCGATGCATCGCTTTCCAATGACGGTTCTTTAAAGAATGAGGATTGGGATGGAATATGGGATGGCAGGGCTCATATCACCGACTGGGGTTGGGAGGCAGAGATAGCTATTCCATTCCAGACCCTTGGGTTTAATAGGAATAATGATACATGGGGTATTAAATTCTCCAGGGAAATTGAATATAAGGCTGAAACCAGTTATTGGCCTAAGGTTGGTATCAACAGCACATCTAGTCAGCTTTCCGATGCAGGAATACTAGTTGGATTAATAGATATTTCCCAAGGTTTAGGGTTGAGCTTTTTACCATACATAGTAACAGGGTTTGACCAGAAAAGAGACAATGGATCGGATTATAGATTCTCAGCCGGACTTGATATCAGCTACCATATAACGCCAAGCCTGAAAACTGCTATCTCATTAAACACCGACTTTGCAGAAACGGAAGTTGATAATCGGCAGATTAATCTTACGAGGTTCAGTCTGCACTATCCTGATAAAAGAAATTTCTTTCTCGACGGAGCTAATTATTTTCAATTTGGAAATGAAACTGGAGGGGCTAAATCAGTACAGGATAAGGTGATAACTTTTTTCTCACGCCGTATGGGACTCGATACACTGGGACAACCCGTTCCTATAAACTACGCGGTAAAGTTTACTGGGATGGCGGGTGGCTGGAATATAGGTGCCCTGTACATCAATGACGACAGGGAAAAAGAAAAAAATAACTTTTATGTTGCTAGGGTAAACCGCAATTTCTTGAAACAGTCATCAGTGGGATTTATAGGAACCTATGGTAATACGCTGGGACCGGAGTCCAATTTTGTGGTTGGTCTTGATCTTAAACTCGCAACATCTACCTTTAGGGGAGACAAGAATGCCGCACTTATTCTGTTCGGGCAGAAATCATTTACTAAAGAGATGGCAAATACCAATAATAGTTCATATGGAATCCAGGTAGATTACCCCAATGACTTTATCAAAGCCAATCTGGGTTATTATCGAGTGGAAAAAGACTTTATTGCAGGCATGGGGTTTGTCCCGCGGACAGATATAAATGAGATTTATGGTAGGCTTACTCTTGGACCGCGCCTGAAAAAATACGGTATTTTGCAGATTAGTTCCGGTGGCGAGTTCAGTATTATCAAAAATGCCTCAACGAATGACCTCGAGACAAGAGAAATAAAACTGCAGCCTGTTGGTATTCGCTTTCTTTCAGGAGATCAGTTAACCTATTCACTGGTAAGCCAGTATGAGTATCTGAAGGAAGACTTTAATATTTTCGATGATGTTGTCATTACTACTGGTGGTTACTCTTGGTGGCAAAACGAAATAAAACTTGAAACAAAGGGGGCAAGGGATATTTGGGGCGAAATCACTTACGGCTTTGGTGATTTCTACGATGGCAAACAAAAGGAAATTGAAATAGCGGCTAACTGGAAGATTAGTGTACCTTTTCTTCTTGCATGTAAATTGAAAAAGAATATTATCGATCTACCGGAATATAGCTTTACTTCAAATGTTTACCAGTTCAACGCGAATATACTATTCAGTCCGAACCTGACACTTTACAATTTTGTTCAGTATGACAACGCGAGCAACACCATAGGGTTACAGTCAAGGTTCCGTTGGATATTAAAGCCCGGTAATGAGATATTTCTGGTATGGAATTCAAAATATGTTGAAGCTGATTCTGGGTACATTTCTGACACAGGCGCACTGAGGTTCAAGATGAAGTATAGCATAAGATTCTAAATATCAATACTATATCAGACGAAGCTTCTCCGTACTGTGCCGGTTAGCTATGGCATTCAATTGTAGTTCAGGATAATCTGGTGCCATTCAAGGTAAGACTATTGTGCAAAATCAAGCAAGGTCTCCTTGAAAAGTATTTTATCTCCCGACCGCATCTGCGCGAGGAGGGTGAGGTCAACAGTGATGACATTGGCAATGCGGGCATAACCGCCGGAGGTCTGGCAGTCGGGGTACCAAGGGTGCGCCACGATGCTCACCCCGTGTCTTATTGCCGGAGGCATTGTTCGATATAACGTCAGCAGGTCGTCCGCTTGGAACCCGCAGGCTATGCTGGCCGAAGAGATGAAGGGCATGACTGTCTCATTGTTGCCGGGCCCGGTTGCGGGGTCTGTCTCGCCAAGGCCACAGTTGATGTCGATTTACATTGTCAATCCCCTGATATCAGCATACATGTTCACGATACAATAAGTAAATGCAGTGAAAAGGCTCCAACACGGAGAAACAGGGGATCAGTTCTTATTCCTGTGATTGAGGTTTGTTGATCAAGTCAGACAATTAATGATATTTGCAAATTCTTCCACGTTTGAAGGAGTCAGCATCAGAACCGGGGGAGGCCGTAGTTGCGCTTTGCCAATAGTTTATTAACCATTGAAATGTCAAATTCCTTAGGGTCGAATTCTTCTCCAAGCCAGTTAATGAAGCTTTCATATTCTCTGTGATTGGGGTTTCGAAGGACCTTTAGCATGTCCATGTAACCTCCCATTCCGCCTACATCTTCGGGTGGACATTTCATGGCGCCATCAATGCAGACCGGATATTTAACGTTTGAATCCGGTTTTAGAAACTTTTCCAACAGTATTTCATGCTCCCAGCCGTCCCCAAAATCATATTCATAGATGATTGTATTCTTGACGAAACGCAATATCTCATTTAGTTTAATCCCTTTATAGTCCACATTATTCATCTCCTCCCAATAATCATCATCAGGCATTCTTTTAGTATAAAAGGTTTCGTCCTTTATGAATTGATGCAAATGCGAGTTTGTCCAACCCATAGTGGTCTGTATGATTTTATGAAGATCTGAGAGAAGTACGTCCTCCTCTACCAGAATCCTGCGCCAGATCCTGGGCCTTGAATCAATCAAAGTGATTCTGAGCTGATAAATCCACTTATCCATTTTTTTATTCAAAGGTAATAATTCCCTGTTATGATGCCTTTACTTTCTGGCTGGAAATTGACGCTTTAAATATTGCCGGACTGGTACAAAACCAGAGACGGGGGGGAGAATAATCTTTAGCGATGAAGAACAACCTGAAGAGATATTTTGCATAAAGGACAGTAAATAGGTGCCTTTCGCAAAATATTGCTTTCATTTTGGAAGCAGTTTTTGTCACAAAAAATGAATACTAATTTATTTGTGAAATCAAATTGATTTACGCCATTTACGTTACGTAAAAACCGTAATATGAAAACTGAAATCACCAATCCGTTCATTACGAGGGGGTATGCGGGGCTTGTGTATTACTGTAACAGGAAGGATGAGACAAAGAGGCTTGTCGGCGACGTTGACTTGCAAAGGTGAATTCCCTGACACTCTGTGGAGTAATGTCCATTCTGCTGCCAGGTTGCCTCATTGACATTCCAGGTGCGTGTTTGACGGAATATGCGTGTCTGACGAAATAAGTCCATCCGGCAGGTG
>JAKQPD010000052.1 GCA_029564935.1 Bacteroidota bacterium | reverse complement strand
CATCCTGGCAAATCCCCCCTTTAATGTAAGCGATTATAACATTCAGAAGGATGACTACAGATGGAAGTATGGAGTTCCGCCATCCGGCAATGCCAACTTTGCCTGGTTACAGCATTTTGTAAGTAAACTTGCTCCCGGAGGGACAGCAGGGATTGTTCTTGCCAATGGTAGCATGAGCAGCGATACTTCGACTGAGGGAGAGATAAGGAAGAATATGATAGAAAATGACCTTGTGGATTGTATGGTTGCCCTGCCGTCGCAGCTATTCTATAATACCCAGATACCTGCCTGCCTTTGGTTCCTGGCGCGGAATAAAACAAATGGAAAGTTCCGTAACAGAACCAATCAGGTATTATTTATTGATGCAAGAGAACTTGGAACGATGATCAGCAGGAGACAGAAGGAGCTGACGGATGAGGATATTGTAAAGATTGGCGAGATATATCACTTCTGGCGAAGTAAGGATTGGGAACAGACATACAAGGATGTGCCGGGATTATGCAAGTCAGTCTCCATTGATGAGATCCGTAAGAATAATCATATTCTCACACCCGGCAGGTATATCGAGTTCAGGGAGGAAGAAGATGATGGAGTAGCATTTGAGGAAAAAATGAAGAAGCTGACAACAGAACTCAAGGAGCAGATGGCAGAATCATTCCGTCTTAATGATGAAATCAAAAAGAATCTTAGTTCGATAGGTTATGAAATATGATGTCAACCCATTGCCTCCGGGATCAGATCTTGAGACAAAAGCGATCCTGAGAAAACTGCCATCAGCTCACAGATATCTGGCAGAGCTGAAAGGTATGGCTGCAACTATTCCAAATGAATCCATATTGATAAATACACTTGCTTTACAGGAAGCAAAAGATAGTTCAGCAATTGAGAATATTATAACAACTCACGATGAGATGTACAAGGCTCATCTGTTCCAGGGAATGTTTATTAATGCTTCCGCCAAAGAAGTGAGCAGGTATGCCAGTGCTCTCATTGAGGGATTTAAGCTCGTAAGGAAGAATAAAATACTTACGGAGAATTATATTCTGGAAATTCAGAGGATTCTCGAAAAAAATGATGCCGGTTATAGAAAAGTACCAGGGACTGCTCTGATAAATGAGAAAACCGGAGTAACAATTTACACGCCTCCTCAGGATCATGCATCAATTGTCAATTTAATGGCAAATCTTGTCCGATATATCAACGATAATGATATGCATGGTATAGATCCCCTGATCAAAATGGCTGTTATACATTTTCAGTTTGAAAGCATCCATCCTTTTTACGACGGTAATGGAAGGACAGGGAGGATAATTAATATACTTTACCTGGTGCTGAACGGACTTTTAAATATTCCTATTCTTTACCTGAGCAGATATATTATCAGAAATAAAGGTGATTATTACAGGTTGCTGCAGGCAGTACGCGAAACCGATAATTGGGAAGGTTGGATTTTATATATTCTTGATGGCGTTGAACAAACAGCTAAAGAATCTATTGTGCTGATCGAAAATATACGGAACCTTATGCAGAGGTACAAACATGACATCAGAAATAAATTTCCAAAAATATATTCACAGGACCTTCTTAATAATTTGTTCAGGCATCCTTATACTAAGGTCGAATTCGTTATGAATGATCTCAGGGTTTCAAGACTTACCGCGAGCAGATATCTTGAGCTTCTTGTCAAAAGTGATTTTCTTATAAAGAAGAAGATAGGAAGAAGTAATTACTATATTAATTCTCCTTTATTTGCACTGTTTACAGGAACTCCTGTTACTGTTCAGGAAACAGAACCTGTTAAGACTGTTAACCCTGAAACTGCAAAATAACTATGCAGGATTATGTCTATACCATTATCAGATCACTTAAACCGGGCTTATATAATATGTATAGAAAAGTGGCATTTTCTATA
>JAKQPD010000026.1 GCA_029564935.1 Bacteroidota bacterium | reverse complement strand
GATGAGTTTGCTGACCTTATAATGACCGCCGGAAGAGAAATTGAGGGTCCTCTTGGAAGGCTGGCACAGGTAGCAAGGGCAACAGGGATACACCTTATAATATCTACCCAGCGGCCGACCACCAACATTATTACCGGTTTTATAAAGGCTAATTTCCCGACCAGGATAGCATTCAGGGTATTCTCATCAATTGACTCCCGGACAATACTTGACACTACCGGCGCCGACCGTCTGGTTGGAAATGGCGATATGCTTATCTCATCGGGTGCCGAGCCTATCAGGGTACAATGCGCCTTTATCGACACTCCTGAAATCGAAGAACTTACAGATTTCATCGGATCGCAGCAGGGTTATCCCGATGCGATGCACCTGCCGGAATATATCGATGATAATGAATCGGGTGTTCCGGAAGTCGATATGAAAAAGAAAGATCCTATGTTTGAGGATGCAGCACGACTTGTGGTTCAGCACCAGCAGGGATCCACTTCGCTTATCCAGAGAAAACTTTCAATAGGATATAACAGGGCAGGAAGGATCATCGACCAGCTGGAAGCCGCAGGAATAGTAGGTCCGTTCGAGGGAAGCAAAGCCAGAGATGTACTCTGCTCCGACTTTATAGCTTTGGAACAGATTTTGAAGAGTATTGAATAAATATTGCTGATGAGAAAAATTTTTAACATACTTTTCGTACTAATAATCTCTTTCAATGCCACCGGGCAGAATGATCCGGCAGCCATCAGCATACTCGACAGATTCTCATCAGCAGCCATGGCTGCCCCTTCTGTGCACATGAAATTCATTATGATCACCACTGATCAGGTGGAACAGACAAAGGATACAATCCCAGGCTCTGTTATCCTTAGCAGGGATAATTACAGGCTGGATCTTCCGGATAATATAATATGGTATAATGGTGAAACAAACTGGAGTCTCCTTCCGGCAGAAAAGGAAGTTACGATAACTAAACCTGACAGGAAAGACGATTCCTTTGAAACCCGCCCGTCCTCTGTCTTTACAATGTATAAAAAAGGCTATAAATGCAGACTGGTTGAGGAAAGAAAAGACAGCTACATAATAGATCTCTATCCGGACGAGATCAAAAATGAGCTGATAAGAGTAAGACTGATAATAAAGAAATCTAACCTTGATCCTGTCAGTTTTGAATATAAAAGAAGGGACGGACTCATCCTGACACTGGTTGTAAAAGATTATGACCTTAAGCAGAATGTCCAGCCGGGGATGTTCAGATTCCCTGCAGAGGATTATAAGGGCGTTGAAGTAATTGATATGCGCTAAACCCTTTCGGGATAGGCGATCCTTGCGTGATAAATATTTGTAAGCCTTTTCTTGAAGGCATTCTTTATATCCGACATATCCTTATAAGTTATCGGGACATCCGCGAACTGTCCATCCTGCTCCTGGAGATAGATGATCCTTTCAACAAGCTCGCTGATGTTCTCTTCGGTATATCTGTTCAGGCTCCTTGATGATGCTTCGACTGCATCAGCCATCATCACTATCGCCGTCTCTTTTGAAAACGGCCTGGGTCCCGGGTAAGCGAATACCTTTTCCATCTCTGTCTCACCTTCATGCTGATCCATATACTTCTTATAAAAGAAATAAGCTATTGTTGTGCCATGATGAGTTCTGATGAAATCTATGACAGGAACAGGTATTTTATAATTTTTTGCCAGGATGATACCATTCTTAACATGGTTGATTATTACTTTCGAACTCTCCCGTGGATCAAGGTTATCATGAGGACTAACTCCTTCTTTTTGATTCTCAATAAAATATCCGGGTTTTGCTATTTTCCCTATATCATGATAAAGAGCTCCCGTGCGAACAAGATTGACATTTGCACCAATCGTTCTGGCCGCTTCTTCTGCCAGGTTCGACACCTGAAGAGAATGCTGGAATGAGCCCGGAGCTTCAACAGCCAGTTTCCTTAAAAGCGGCTGGTTTATATCTGCCAGTTCAAGGAGCGTTGTATCGGATACCAGAAGAAACTCCTGTTCAAAGAGAAGTATGAGGGGATAACTCAGCAGGATCAGTACTCCGTTAACAGTAAGCATCAGATAATCTGTAGTAAAAAGCATTGCTGAATCTACAGGGTCCATTAATGATATCCCTGTATAAAGGACAATGTTGCTGATGATTACCATCAGTGAAGTGAAAAGAAGTCTTGATTTTCTGAAATTACTGGTCAGGGTGAATATTGCCACCATTCCCGAGATAAATGACATCAGGATGAACACGAATGGTTCCGGCACCATAAATCCCGCCAGCATTATTGTTATCAGCAGAATAAAGAGTGCAAGCTGTGCATCATAGAAAGTCCTGATAATTACAGGAATTATTGCAAAAGGCACAATTAAGATAATATTTGGTGCTGTCAGTCCGGAAACAAATCTTGTTACAAGAAGGAAAGTCAGAATAGCCAGGAGTATGAAAAATGTCTTTAAAACCACACGTAGCACTTCTTGTCTGAACTGACGAAGAAAGAAGTAAAGTACCAGAAAACAGAGAGAAACAACAATAATGGTACCGAGAATCTGCATGAATTTAAAATCCCTCCGCCATGTTATTGTAAGAATAACCGCTATTATACTTGCGAGAAAGATTGTGATGTATTGAACGTTCTTGCTCAGATTTGGAAACCGTTCAGAAAAAATTTTCATTTCAGGCATTGATCGGATTACTATTGAAACGTAAAAATAGGGATAATTTTTTACCAGAAGAAATATACGGGCAATTCGGGATTCGAGGGTTTGATGGTTCGATGGTTCAACGGTTCGACGGTTTGATCCTTAGTACCTTCTTGCCATCATACCTTCGAACCTTCGAACCTTCGAACCATCAATTTATTTATTACTTTTGAACTATATTTTGGATTCTTATGGAAAAATTCATATGTGAAAATGTATTTGTACCTCTCAGGTCAGGGCCGTCGCACAGGTCGGAGATGCTCAGCCAGGTGCTGTTCGGGGAAAAATACCATATTATTGATCACGCAGGACACTGGATGAAGATTGAGAGTCTGTTTGATAAATTTTCAGGATGGATAGATACCAATCACCTGCATCATACGCCGGAAAATGATGATTCGGAAGGATTTGTACTGAACCGTTCTTTACTTTGTTTCAGGAACGACAAGACAAGGATGGTACTTGAAGCCGGATGTGAGGTTTATGAACCAGACTTTGAAAGGAAGACATTCTCAGTGGGGAGTGACACCTTTACAACCTGTAATGAATTCAATTACAACTGGATTGCAAGAAGTGATTCACCTGC
>JAKQPD010000025.1 GCA_029564935.1 Bacteroidota bacterium | reverse complement strand
TTGTTTTTATTACAAAAATGCCGCCTATGCAAATTATCAATAGTATTATCCAACCTGTTAGGGTATATTTAGGATGTTTAAACAAGGCTTTTACTAAGGGCAGTAGGATTTTATGGGTTAATATGGTTTCCTTATCTTCCTTTTCGATAGCACTTTTTTTACTATACATCGATAAACCCGAAATCAATGCAGGAACGAAGAACAAAGACAACACTAATGCGACTAAGGTACCAACGGCCGTAAATATCCCGAAGTCTTTAATCATAGTGAGGTATGCCCCAAATATAAATGATACAAATCCAATGGCTGTAGTTACCGCTGCGAGTACGACGGGAATGGCCACATATTTAAGTGCCTGAATTAATGTCTGTTTTCTGTCAGTTTGCTTTATGTGGTTAATACTGTTGAGTACATGTATGGTATATGCACTTCCTACGGCAAGCAACACAACAGGTATTATATTGGAAATAATGGTTAGCTCGTACCCCAGTACAGCCATTAACCCCATTGTCCAAATCACCGCCAGACCGGCTGTAAGCAAGGGTAACAATACGCCACGAAAGGATTTGAAGCTTAACAATAAAACTATGGATATAATGAGAAAAACGATGGGAATTAGCCAAATGATATCAGAAACAATCAAATCGTTAATGTCGTTCATCATCATGGGCAGGCCGCCATAGTATAGTTTTTCAGGTAGGTTCAACTTTTCAATTTTAGACTTAATTTCTTTGGCAACTTCCTGTTTATCGCCATCAGGAAGAAGTGTGAAAAGTACTGCAGTTGCTGTTCCATCATCGGAAACGACTGCCCCTTTATACATATCTTTTGAGAAAACATATTCTTTCAGGCTGTCTAGCTGCGATGCTGCAACAGGGAGGTCGTATTCATCCACCAGCTTTCCGATTTCAATACCCCATTCAGAGCTTTTGATATCGAGAATATTCGTTAAGCTTGTTACAGTTGAAACGCCATGGGTATATTTGATGCTATCTGTAACTTGTTTAATATGCCTGATAACTTCTGCTGTAAAAACATTGTCAGTTTCCAGTACAATTATTCCCATATCGTTGCCGCCAAACTGTGTGCCTATTTCCCTATAAAGTATGGCAGCAGGGTCGTCATCGGGCAAAGAGCTTATTATATCGGAATTTATGTGCAAATTCCTTAGTTGAAAACTAAAGAAAATGGTTAATGCTAAAACAGTAGCTATTATGAGCCATTTACTTTTTACTATGCCTTCTGCAAATCTTTTCATATTTTTAGTATTAACTGTATTGTACTATTTGTGTTTTTTAGTCAGTATTGAGTAAAAAAAATTATCTTGTCATGCCCTTATTTAAAATATTAATAAGACTGTCGAAATGAGGTGAATATTTTTCGTATTTATTCTGAAGGAAGAACGGGATTTCAAGACCCTTTAAAACCATTAAAAACACATCCAACATAGCATCTATCTCAGTTGTCAGGTATAACTCGCCAGCATCAATGCCTTGCCTAATTATTTTTTTTATGCTTTCCTTTTCCCAATTGTCTAATTCAATACGCAGGTTGTCAATAAAATGAAAATGTTCAAAAAAGTCTGCTTTCAGTGTTTCGTGATAACAAGCCGCAGAATTCAATATCTCCATTCTTTTAATCAGATATTTTTTCAGCTTTTCCGTAGAATTTAAATTTGGATTTTCTATAATAATTTCCAGTTGATTTTTAAGCACATCCATTTCTTTAGAAATAACAGCCCTGAACAAATCCTCTTTACTTGCAAAGTGGTAGTATAACGAACCTTTTGCCTTTCGGGCAATTTTAGCGATTTCGTCCATTGAGGTCTTGTGAAACCCAAATCGGCTGAATAACCTATTCGCAACGCTTAAAATGGATTCTTTGGTATAGTCATTATTCATATTCATTTTGTACTAAATTAGTTTTTTAGTGCAAAAATACAACATTATTTTAATTTAAGGCAATTAATGCAAAATATTTTTATGATGTCAAATGCTAGTTCTTATTTTTGGCAAAGTATTGACCAGCTTTTCTCTAAGATTTTTCATGTCATCGCTCACTTTTTGTTCTACAACCTTTGCATAAATCTGGGTAGTTTTAATGCTTGTATGTCCTAACAATTTCGAAACTGTCTCAATAGGAACACCATTGGTTAAAGTTACCGTTGTTGCAAAAGTGTGACGGGCTATGTGAAACGAAAGAGGTTTTTCAATACCACAGAAATCAGCAATCTCTTTCAGGTAGTTGTTTAGAATCTGATTTGCATAGACGGGCAATAATCTGCCAGTTTCCAACACCCTTGGATTGTTTTTGTACTTTTCAACTATAGCCATTGCCTGTGGTAGGAGTGGAACACGCACCGGAATATCTGTTTTATGGCGACAGGTATTTATCCAGTATTCTCCGTCAATGCCAAGAGACATGTTTTGAGGGGTCAGTTCATAAACATCAATATAAGCCAAGCCAGTATAGCAACTAAAGACAAACATGTCCTTGGCATGTTGCAAACGAAGACTTTTGAACTCCTTTTGCTCAATGGCGGCAAGTTCATCTGCATTTAGGAATTGGCGGTTGGTTTTTAAAAAAGTTGGCTGGAACTTTTGAAACGGGTCTCTGTCGAGCCATTCGTTTTTGATGGCCAGGTTTACCACTTTCCTTAGCCTTTCGATATGTTTCATTACAGTATTTTGCCCACAGGGTTTCTTAGGTTGGAGAGGCTTGTATTCTTTCATAAATTTCTCATAACCTATTATAAATTTATAGCTGAGTTGGGACAAATACATGTCCGAAGTATGGAGGGCTTCTTTAAGGTAGAGTTGGAAGTATGTTTTTGTAGTGTAATAATTTTTCATCGTTCCCCATTCGAGTACATTTTTCATTTGCTCGTTGTGGTAATCGAATAAGCTCATCAGGGAATGTTCCTTTTCTTCAATGCCCAGAAACTTGTTTTTTATTGCAACCGCAGTTATCAGTTGCTTCTTTAACTGTAATTGTTGGTAGCATTCTACCATACGACTCCGAATTTGTTCCAGAAAGGTGTTTAAGGCTTTAATTTCTTCACCTTTGCCCTTGGCCATACCTTTCCCTTTGCTCCAGTTCTCTACATCAATGTCCTTTTTGATAGAGATTTCTACACGCTGGCCATCAACAGTTATTCTGGCATAGATAGGTGCTTTACCTTTTTTCTCTTTTTGTCTTTTCAGATAAAAAACAATTCCGAAGGTGTTTGTTGTTGTCATACAAAATACGATTTAGTTGTTATTAATTCGTTTTAAAAACCAGGTCAACTTCGCTGCTGAAAATTGCCTGTTAAAATCCATCAAAAACACCTAAATAATATTATTCAACTAATTGTAAATAAATTACTTACGTGCTATTCGGTGACCCAAAAGTAAAATAAAATTTTGGTCACCGAATAGGTCACATTTTGGTTGAAAATAATTGTTTCGATTTCGTATCAGAAAAATAAAAAAGCTCGTAAATACTAAGATTTACGAGCTTTTATTTTGGGTTGCTACCCATTTTGTCGGGGTGGCCAGACTCGAACTGGCGGCCCCTAGCACCCCATGCTAGTGCGCTAGCCAACTGCGCCACACCCCGCGGTACCCTCCGTAGCCTTGGCGAAGGAGGGAAAAATCGTCCCGCAAAAATAATCAACAATTCCGATTCTGCAAAGTATCTGGTATTTTAGCTGACAAATTCAAAACTTAATTATATCTTAAAAACCTTATCATTTGTGATCAATTCATACTATTAATTCAATAAAAAATGACAAACAGAAGGGATTTTATTAAGAAAAGTGTCCTGGGCACAACGGGATTGACAATAGGCAGTATCGGCCTGATTTCCGGTTCATGTAATTCATCTCCAACTGTTTCAAAAGCCACTCAGAAAGTTCAGAGCAGCCTTCCTCGCCCGGTTATACCTATGACTGAGGAATATCTGGGCCGTAAACCATTAAATCTTTATGGTGGTTATGAAGATATGATGCAAAAAATGCGATCATACCGGCCTCTTGATCTGAATGCCGTTGAGTTTAAGAAAGCTAATCCCGCTTCAGACTATAAAGAATGGGCCGGACAGGCAAGGGAATGCCTTTCAACAGGTCTGCATTATAATTTACCTCCTGTAAACCTTCAGGCTGAAATCCATGATAAAATTGAAACCGGTTCATTCATCAGGGATAGGATCTTTTTCAAAAAAACTATTATAGGGATTCCTGTCCTGAATATTAATCACAAATGAAGTACCTTTGCCATTTTATTAATTAAAGCCTGTTTATGAAGAAACTCTTATTCCTTGCAATTCCTGTACTGGTTTTATCATGCCGGAATGACAAAACAATAACCACATTACAGGTACCTGGTTTAAACCGTTACTGCCAGATCAATCTGAACGGTGAAAGCATAATTCCAAGCGGAAGAATAGTTAAGCCATATGGAGAATTTATAAGGATCGCACACGATCCTTTCGGACTGGCTCTCTCTCCGGATGGATCAGTAGCCCTTGCAGTTCATGACAATACTTTGAGTCTGATTAAGACATCCGATATGAGTTTTACCGAAGCTCAGGCTCCCTTTGAGGACAAAGGTTCATATATGGGAGCGGCAATAAGCAGCGACAATAAAACAGCTTATTTAAGCGGCGGGGATAACGGTGACATTATCATTCTCGATCTTGTCAGTCTGAAAAACAAAAAACGTGTTTCAATAAACGGAAATTCGGATGGAAAGAATTATAAGGACAGTTTTACCGGTGATATAATTCTTTCAAAGGATGAAAAGAAACTTTATATACTGGATCAGTTCAATTTCCGGATGGTGATATTGGATCTTGAAAAATACAGTGTAATACATTCAATACCTGTTGGGAGATTCCCTCTGGGTATCGATATATCACCGGATGAAAAATTTGCCTATGTCGCCAATACAGGGATCTTTGATTATCCTGTTGCCCCCGGACTGAATGAAAAAAATATAGAAGAAGTGGGACTTGACTTTCCTCCCTATGGCTTTCCGTCAGAGGAAGCTGAAGAAGGAGTCGAAATTGATGGAAGATTCATTCCCGGTCTGGGTAGTCCACATGTTCCGGAAGCGGTTTCAGTCTGGACCATCAGTCTTGACAGTAATAAAGTCATTTCAAAAGAAAAAACCGGCTACCGGATGGGGGCAATGGTAGAGGGAGTTGAAGTAGAAGGAGGTTCAAGCCCTAATTCAGTTGCTGCCGGTGATAAGGTATATGTAAGTAATGCTACAAACGATAATATTTCCGTTCTCGATCCCAATACAGGTAAGGTTACAGACACAATCCGACTTACTATTGATCCCCGCATCGACAGCTACAGGGGAATGATACCATTCGGGATTGAACTGAGTAATGACGGATCACGATTATATATTGCCCTGAGCGGAATTAATGCTGTTGGTGTTATAGATACCAGAACAATGAATGTTCTTGGATATATACCCACAGGATGGTTCCCGACAAAGCTACAGGTCTCTCCTGACGACAGATACCTCTATGTGGTTACGGCAAGAGGTCTCGGATCAGGTCCGAATGGCGGAAAAGATTTTGTCCTGACAAGGAATGGAACTTATGTCGGTGATA
The DNA here is from genome assembly GCA_029564935.1 of Bacteroidota bacterium. Taxonomy (GTDB): domain Bacteria; phylum Bacteroidota; class Bacteroidia; order Bacteroidales; family VadinHA17; genus LD21. The sequence goes on along the minus strand of JAKQPD010000025.1, from coordinate 25,661 downwards.
TAATGCTGGGAACTTTCGAAAAGATCAGTCTGGAAAATATTGATTTTATGGCAGCCACAAAAGCTGTAATTGACAATACTTTCAGAGAGGTCATTATCAGGGATGACAAAAAGAATCCTCTTCCTCCGGCTCCCGGAATAAGGAAGAGCCCGGTAAAACATATTGTATACATTACAAAGGAGAACCGGACCTTCGATGAAGTTTACGGCGAATTGCCGGGTGCCAGAGCAGATTCCTCCCTGGCAAGATATGGCAAAAATGCTACTGTCGTAAGCAAGGATAAGACCAGGCAGGTAATGAATGTAAATGTGATGCCCAACCATCAGAAAATTGCTGAGGAATTTGCCGTGAGCGATAATTTCTATTGTGATTCGGATGCTTCGGTCCATGGTCACCGGTGGATGGTCGGAACCTATCCGAATGAGTGGGTTGAGATTAACAGCTCAATGAGCATCACACGGAATCTCGTAAGCACAGCCCCGGGAAGGAAGTTTGTGTCAGGTTCTTCAGGAGCTGTTTATCCCGAAGATTATAACGAAGCAGGTGGTATGTGGGAACATCTGTCAAGACATGGAATAAGCTTCTTCAACTTCGGGCTTGGATTTGAATTTTCAGGTTCAACTGAAGAACAATGGCATAAGTTTACAGGTATCAGGCTGGGTGTAATGTTCCCTATGCCAAAACCACTGTATGACAGGACTTCAAGGAAATTTGCCACATATAATACAAGTGTTCCCGATCAGTTCCGGATCGATATGTTTGAAGAAGAGCTTCAGGAAAAGTGGTTATCAGGAAAAGAGGAATTCCCGTCAGTAATAACAATGATGATCCCCAATGATCATGGTTCCTCTGAAAGAATTGGGGATGGTTATCCATATAAAGAGTCCTATATGGCCGACAATGATCTTGCTGTCGGAAGGGTGATTGAAACCCTCAGCCATTCAAAATGGTGGCCTGAAATGCTGATAATCATCACTGAGGATGATGCTCAGGACGGAAGGGATAATGTGGATGCGCACAGGTCACTTCTTATGATGATAAGTCCCTGGATTAAAAGAGGATATGTTTCACATACCCATGCCAATTTCGGAGCTATACTTAAGACCATTTATAACATTTGCGATCTTAAGCCTCTTAATCAGTTTGATGCCACGGCCACCCTGCTGCAGGATTTTTTTACTGATGAACCTGATTTTACTCCTTATCAGGCCGTTATGGCAGATAAGAGGATATTTGATCCTCAGAAAGCTCTTGATCCCTATGATAAGGAGTTCAGGTGGGAATCTTTGTCGGAATCACCCGAGATTGACAGTGAAAATGATTTCCGGTCGAGCCACAGGGAGCAGTCGGGTAGCAGGTGACGGAAGAAGTCAGGGAAGTAGGATGCAGGAAGCAAAAGTTGGCAGTTGGCAGTTGGCAAACCCTGAACCCGGAACTTTTAACCCTGAACTTCAAAAAGGATATCGATTTGCAAACTAAAATGATTAAATAATGGAGTTATTTAAGCCTATGGATCTGTCAGATGGTAAACAGGATCCTGAAATTAAAAATGTTGAAAAAGTGAAGTGTCTGATAATCGGATCCGGTCCTGCCGGATATACAGCAGCCATATATGCTGCACGTGCCAACCTGATGCCGGTACTCTATACAGGTATGCAGATGGGTGGGCAGCTTACAACAACTACTGAAGTTGAAAATTTTCCGGGTTATCCTGACGGTATTACCGGACCTGAAATGATGGAACAATTCAAAAAACAGGCTGAAAGGTTCGGGACGGATGTGCGGTTTGGTTTAGCTACAGACGCTGATTTCTCGGGAAAGCCTTTCATAGTGACCTTTGATGACAATACCCGGATAAGCGCTGATGCTGTTATCATCGCAACAGGTGCCACTGCAAGATACCTGGGTATTGAAGCTGAAACGAAATATGCAGGGATGGGTGTCTCAGCATGTGCAACATGCGACGGATTTTTCTACAGGCAGAAGGATGTAGCAGTCGTAGGCGGAGGAGATACTGCAGCCGAAGAGGCAACCTACCTGGCAGGCTTATGCAACAAGGTCTATATGATCGTAAGAAGAAATGTGTTGCGTGCTTCAAAAGCAATGCAGGACAGAGTGCTGAAAACCCCGAATATTCAAGTTCTGTGGGAACATCAGGCGATAGATCTCTTTGGCGATAATGGAGTTGAAGGAGCTGTGCTTGTAAAAAAGAAAGGTACTCCTGAAGAGGAAATTGTGAAAATAAAAATAGATGGATTTTTTCTGGCAATAGGCCATACCCCGAATTCAGATGTTTTTAAAAAATATATCGCGACTGATCCGGCAGGTTATATAAAAACAATACCGGGTACTTCAAAAACAAATGTCGAAGGTGTATTTGCAGCGGGGGATGTTCAGGATCCTCACTATCGTCAGGCAGTAACCGCTGCAGGATCAGGTTGCATGGCGGCTATCGACGCGGAACGCTACCTCGCCGGGTAAAAACTCCCTCTGTGTCTGTGATCACAGTAGATATCAAAATCAAAGAGGTACTCAGAGCATAGCTGTAAACGTAAGGAGTTTTGGGGACAAAAGTTTCCCCTCCTTTTTTTAAGGAGGGGAAACTTATTTGTTTATATACCAGATAATTACAATAATTTTCGTTATTAAATGGATCATAGAGAAGATTGTATTATTAATTGATCTTCAGGACAGGATTGCATATATATCTTCAACACATGCATAAATCAGGGTAGCGATACCCTTATAGCAGAGAGTATGGGCATTTGCCTGGATCTTCTCATTCCATTCCGGTACCCATGATAGAAGGTGGTGATCAATAAACCGTTTGATTTCCCCTCTCATTTCCCGGCAGCTTGGCTCGTCATCGAGCTGCATATATCTATCTGTCAGACGGGTGAGGAAAAGGAGCTCTATTCCGAGATGATCAGCTGGTATATCTGGTTTTATTTCCGGCTGCCAGCCGTATGATCTGTAGAATTCATCAGGGCTTTCATGGAAAACAGCATTATGGCTTTTGTAATGTGATCCCAGGGCAGGTACAAGACCGGATCCGTTTTTGTCAAACAGCCTCAGATAATCTTCATTAAGCATTTTTCTGCAGAGATTCTTATCCTCACATGATTGTCTGAGAACGGATGCAGCATTAATAAATCTTGGATTTGAGCTTTTTACAGGGAGCTTTTTCAATGATCCGCTTGTCCAGAAATCGACTATACATTCTTCTGTAGGCGAATTCATTATCATACTGCCTGAAAAATACAGCAGCATATTATATGCTTTAAAAAGATTTACCTTGTCTTTATCCATAATCGTTAAACAGGATTGTATTTAAAAAATCTGGTCACAGGGACCAGATTCATTTCAGACTATATAACGATCGGGAAGAAGTTTTGTTCGAAGAGTTGGTAGTACTCATCCCGCTTTAAGAAGAATTGGGGAGTTGCCGGAAAGCGGGATGAATATGTAAAATTTATTTCGAGAAATCTGCCATTACTTTAGGATATACGTTATTGTCGACTTTTCTTTTAAGTTCCCTGAATGCATTCACCGTAAATTCAACATCCTCGAGTGTATGCTGTGCGGTAGGAATAAGCCGGAGCATGACTACATCTTTCGGGACAACCGGGTAGATTACCACCGAACAGAAGATATTAAAGTTTTCACGAAGATCGTAGATAAGCTGGGTTGTCTGTTCAAGCGATACCTTCATGAATACCGGGGTGACGGGTGATTCGGTCCTTCCAAGATCGAGTCCGGCTTCCCTTAATCCTTTCTGAAGGGCATTTACAATGATCCAGAGCTTTTCCCTGTATTCCGGATGGGCTTTTATAAGTTCCAGTCTTTTTATAGCGCCGAGAGTCATTGCCATCGGAAGGGCTTTTGCATAGATCTGAGATCTCAGATTGAAGCGCAGATAGGTCACAATATCCTTATCCCCTGCAAGGAATCCGCCGATACCTGCCATGGATTTGGCAAAAGTGGCAAAGTAAATATCAATCTTGTCCTGCACTCCAAAATGTTCGCCTGTCCCGGCTCCGGTAGGCCCCATGGTTCCGAATCCGTGTGCATCATCAACAAGGAAACGGAAATTATATTTCTTTTTAAGTTCTGCTATCTTATCCAGCTTTCCAAGATCACCGGCCATCCCAAATACACCTTCGGTTATGACAAGTATCCCCCCTCCGGATTCTTCGGTAAGCTTTGTTGCCCTCTGAAGCTGCTTTTCACAACTCTCAATATCGTTATGGGCATATACAAACCGCTTTCCGAAATGAAGTCTCAGACCATCCATAATGCATGCATGAGATTCGGAATCGTAAACAATTACATCATGCCTGTCTACAAGAGCATCGATCATTGAGACCATTCCCTGGTAACCATAGTTCAGAAGATATGCTGATTCCTTACCTACAAATTCAGCGGCCATCTTCTCGAATTTCTCATGATTTGACGTATGGCCCGACATCATGCGGGCTCCCATCGGATAACCGAGTCCGTATTGCCCGGCATACTCCGCATCTGCCTTCCTTACTTCGGGATTGTTTGCAAGACCCAGGTAATTATTAAGGCTCCAGGTAAGTACCTTTTTCCCTCTGAACATCATTCTGGGAGCTATCTCTCCCTCCAGTTTCGGGAACATGAAATAGCCGTCGCCTACCTCCGAGTATTGCCCCAGTGCACCTCTGTTTGATCTGATTTTTTCAAAAATATCCATGATTTACGGTTTATTAAAACTGCCACAAAAGTATAGATAAGTGCTAATACCTTCATACCTATTTATACCTAATTTATTAACTCTGTCTGCCGAAAGAATAAAAAGATAAAAATCGCGTTAATATATCTTAACTCAAAAAATTATTGTAATTTTGCGCAACATTTTTTTTATGAGGTCAGGAAGCTATATAATCCTTATTTCTTTGCTCTTGCTAAGTTCCTGCGGTGAGTATGAAAAGCTCCTGAAGAGTACTGATTATGATCTCAAGAAGGCAAAAGCCAGGGAATATTATGATAATGGACAATTTGTAAGGGCTACGGAACTATTTGGACAGATACTTCCGAGGTTCAGGGCAACTGAAGAAGCGGAGGATCTGAACTGGATGAATGCCATGAGCTTTTATAAGATGAAGGATTATTTTTCTGCATCAACATATTTCAAGGGGTATATGGATCAGTATGCATATGGCAAATATGCAGAAGAAGCTGCATTTATGGCTGCCATGTGTGACTATAATCTGTCCCCGAGGGCAGAGCTCGACCAGGAGAGTACAAGGGCAGCGATCGAGGGATTTAATTATTTCATGAATAAATATCCTTCCAGTTCACGGACTGAGGAATGCAAGAACCTGATCAGGACACTTCAGGAGCGACTGGTGGAAAAGTCCTACCTGAGCGCCAGACTGTATTATGACATGAAGCAGTATAAGGCTGCCGTTGTTGCTCTGAATAACAGCCTGAAGGAATATGCCGACACAAAATATCGCGAAGAGATGATGTTCCTGAAACTCAACTCACTTTATCTTTATGCCGAAAATAGTATGCCCGATAAACAGAAGGTAAGATACCAGGACACTCTTGATGATTATTATTCTTTTATGGAGGAATTCCCGGAAAGCAAATATGCCAGGGATGTGAAGAGAATATTTCAGGCGACAGGGAAATTCCTGAAAATAGATACAACTAACATTGAAGCAAATAAAGAATAGCATATGGATTACAGAAAATCACCGGCTCCGTCAACAACAATTACCAGGAATCTTGATACGATTACAAAAGATACGGGTAATATCTATGAAACAGTGATAATTGTTGCCCGCAGGGCAAATCAGATTGCTGTTGAGATGAAGCAGGAACTCAACAAGAAGCTTGAGGAATTCGCATCTTACAGCGATAATCTTGAAGAAGTATTTGAGAACCGCGAGCAGATAGAGATATCGAAGTTCTATGAAAAGCTTCCGAAGCCGACTCTTATTGCACTTCAGGAGCTTGAAGACAGCAGGATATTCTACAGAAATCCCGAAAGCACAGCCAAACCGAAATAAATTTCTGCCTTAAGATGCTTAAGGGCAAAAAGATACTTATCGGGGTAACCGGAGGTATTGCAGCTTACAAAACTGCAACTATCATCCGGTTGCTTGTTAAAGAAGGTGCGGAAGTCAGGGTGATCATGACAGATCATGCCCGCGATTTTATCACCCCGCTTACTCTTGCCACCCTTTCAAAAAATCCTGTGATTACCAGGTCACATGACCCGGAAACCGGAACATGGAACAGTCATGTGGATATGGGTATATGGGCTGATCTTTTTCTTATTGCTCCTGCTACTGCAAACACTATAGCAAAAATGGCAGGGGGTATTGCGGATAATATCCTGCTTACAACATACCTGGCAGCCCGCTGCCCCGTTTTCATTGCTCCGTCGATGGATTCGGATATGCTTAAACACCCCTCAGTCACAATTAATGTTGAAACACTGAAAGCATTCGGAAATATTATTCTGGAACCGGCTACAGGTGAGCTTGCAAGCGGACTGACAGGAAAAGGGAGAATGCCTGAACCTGAATATATTGTTGAAGAAATAAGAAGTTTCTTTACTAAAAAAAAAACTACAGGCCCCTCTCGGGGAAAAAGATCCTGATTAACGCAGGACCTACCCGTGAACCAATTGATCCTGTAAGGTATATAAGCAATCATTCATCAGGTAAGATGGGAATTGCACTGGCTGATGCTGCAGCCGGCTATGGTGCCGGGGTTACACTTGTACTTGGTCCCTCAGACCTTCAGCCTCAAAACAACTCAGTTAAAGTAGTCCATGTTACAACCTCGGAAGATATGGCAAAAGAATGTATCTCCTGGTTCCCTCTCTGTGATATTGCTATATTGTCAGCCGCTGTGGCGGATTTTACACCCGTAAGGACCGAAGACAGAAAGATCAGCAAAAGCAGGGGAGGACTGGTTATCGAACTGAAACCCACAACCGACATAGCAGAAGCTCTCGGGAGAGTGAAAAAAAACTCTCAGATTCTTGCCGGCTTTGCTCTCGAGACGGATAACGAACTTGAAAATGCTGAAAAAAAGCTTAAAAGAAAAAACCTCGATCTTATTGTCCTGAATTCATTGAAAGAAAAGGGTGCCGGTTTCGGTTATGATACCAATAAGATCACAATTATTGACAAGTACAATAATATTAATAAATTTGAGTTGAAATCAAAAAGTGAAGCGGCGAGGGATATTCTTGATAAAATTATAACAATGATCAGATAATGTTGCAATTTACCAGGTCTGCCAGGTATTTTTTTACGGTTTTGTTCTTATTTGCTCCGGGATTTATTTTTTCCCAGGAACTGAATTGCAATGTTCAGGTCTCTGCACAGAAGATACAGGGATCTAACCGCCAGGTTTTCGAGAACATGCAGAGGGATATTTATGAATTCATGAACAATACTGTGTGGACAAACCATGTTTACAGCTATGCCGAACGGATCGACTGTAACTTGCTGATAACCATCAATGAACAGATCTCAGCCGATGAATTTAACGGGACAATACAGGTTCAGCTGAGAAGACCGGTTTTCAATACTACATATAATTCCACCATGCTGAATTTCATGGATAATAGTTTCAGGTTCAGATATGTGGAATTCCAGCCTCTGGAATTTGATCCGAATACCCACAGGTCAAGCCTTGTTTCAGTGCTGGCATATTATGCTTATATTATCCTGGGTTTTGATTATGATACATTTTCACCTATGGGAGGAACTGAATTTTTCCGTATGGCAGAAAAAATTGTAACAAATGCCCAGAATGCTCCCGAACAAGGCTGGAAACCTTATGACGGTTCACGAAACCGTAACAGATACTGGCTGGTCAAGAACCTCCTGGACGATCAGTATACCGGTGTTCGCCGCTTCCTTTATGATTATAATATAAACGGTCTTGACAGGCTGGAATCAAGAGCTTCCGAAGCCCGGGTAAGCATTGTGGAAAGCCTCAGGATGATCCAGGAAGTCTACAGGAACAAACCTGATCCTTTCATGTACCTTGTCCAGGTTGTGGTTGATGCAAAATCCGAAGAACTGGTAAATATTTTTTCGGAATCCTTCCCCGAGGAAAGAAGCCGTGTTGTGCAGATCATGACAGAGATCGATCCGGCCAACAAATCAAAATATGAAAAGATAACTGCTTCCAATTAACCAAATCCGGTTATGCTCATAAAGCTTTATGTTCACAATTATGCACTCATCAGGGATCTTGACATTGATTTCGATGACGGGCTTACAATCATCACTGGTGAAACGGGTTCGGGTAAAACAATACTTCTCGGGGCACTTTCCCTCATACTCGGATCCAGAGCCGATACTTCGGTTCTTCTTGAAAAATCAGAGAAATGTGTTGTGGAGGGGACATTCAGAATTGAGAATTACGACCTGGAAGAGTTTTTTTCAAATAATGAGCTTGACTATGAGCCTGTAGCTATAATACGACGGGAAATAAACCCCGCCGGCAAATCAAGGGCATTCATAAACGATACACCTGTTACAGTTAATATCCTTAAGGAGATGGGCGACAGGCTGATAGATATCCATTCCCAGCACCAGACCCTGATGCTGAACAACAATTCATTTCAGCTGGATGTTATTGATTCATTTGCAGGTACAGGAAAACTATTAACTGAATACAGGGAAAAATTCAGGGAATACCGTCAGCTCAGAAAGGAATATGATGAGGTAAGGGAAAATGCAGAAAAGAACAAGGCTGATCTTGAATACTACCGTTTTCAGTTAAATCAGCTTGATACAGCACGGCTCAACGAAGGAGAGCAGGATGATCTGGAGAAAGAACAGGAGTTGCTATCCCATGCCGAAGAAATTAAAAACGGGATGACCGGCTTGTCAGAGCTTTTCTCATCTGAAACAGGTTCAATACTCATGTACCTTAACGAGGCAAGGACTATTCTTAACAGGATAAAGGAATATTTTCCCGGAGGAAAAGAACTGCTTGAAAGGTCAGAATCTTCATATATTGAGCTGAACGACCTGGCTTCGGAAATTGAAAAGCTTGCGGGATCAATTAATGCCGATCCTCAACGCCTGTCCCAGGTCAACACCAGGCTTGATACAATTTATTCGCTGGTTCAGAAACATCGTGTCAGGGATCTCGGGGAGCTGATAAATAAAAGGGAGGAGATCAGGCAGCTTGTAAAAACAATTGAAACAGGCGACGAAAGACTGGCAGGCCTGGAATCCCGGCTTAAAACTGAGACCGGCCTTCTGAGGAAGATGGCTCAGACAATTTCAGGAAAAAGAAAGGGCGTCATTAATGAAGCTGAGAAGAATATTTCAGCTATTCTCAGACAGCTGGGAATGCCGAATGCAAGGTTTAGCATTTCATTCTCGGAGTTTGATGAACTCACTCAGTCGGGTATTGATAATGCCGATTTCCTTTTTTCCGCAAACAAGCAGATCGAACCCGAAAACCTGGCAAAAACCGCTTCCGGCGGTGAACTTTCAAGGGTTATGCTGAGCCTTAAATCACTTCTGTCTAAAAATACAAATCTGCCCACTATAATCTTTGATGAGATCGATTCCGGGGTGTCAGGTGAAGTGGCAGATAAGGTCGGGCAGATACTTGCTGGTATGGGAAAATATATGCAGGTAATAAATATTACACACCTTCCACAGGTGGCGTCAAGAGGCTCAAGACATTTTCATGTTTATAAAGATGACAGTGGTGATTCAACAATTACCCGGATTAAATTGTTATCTGCCGATGAAAGGGTAATGGAAGTTGCCAGATTACTTAGCGGCAGCGAAGTGACGGCAACAGCTGTAAAAAATGCAAAGGAACTGCTTGAGGCAGCAACCGGCAACCGGTAAGCGGCAAGCGGCGACCGCAAGCGGCACCCGGTAACTGGCAAGCGGCACAAGGTAACCGGCAACCGGCAACAAGTAACCAGCAACTTGATTTAATTATGGAAGGATCTCTATTAAAAGGCAAAACGGGCATCATTTTCGGTGCACTCAATGACAAATCAATAGCCTGGCAGGTAGCTCTCAAAACCTGCCAGCAGGGAGCAAGACTGGTACTTACCAATTCACCTGTTGCAGTCAGGATGGGAAGTATAAATGAACTGGCAGAAATGACCGGCAGTAATGTCATTACCGCTGATGCCACAAAAATGGAAGATATTGATAAACTTATTTCCGGGAGCATGGAGATTTTCGGGGGACAGTTCGATTTTATTCTTCACTCCATAGGAATGTCACCCAATGTAAGGAAAGATATCCCATACGAGCAGACCAACTATGAAAACATGCTTAAAACCTTTGATATTTCGGCGCTCAGCTTTCACAGAATACTTCAGACTGCATACAAGCTTGATGCAATAAGGGAGTGGGGATCGGTAGTGGCTTTATCTTATGTTGCTGCACAAAGAACACTTACAGGATACAACGATATGGGCGATGCAAAGGCCCTGCTGGAGTCGATTGCCAGAAGTTTCGGGTATATATATGGCCGTGACAGGAAAGTAAGGGTAAATACTATTTCACAATCGCCAACTCTTACAACTGCAGGAAGCGGTATCCATGGTTTTGATTCTCTTGTCGATTTCTCCGAAAGAATGTCTCCCCTTGGAAATGCCACTGCAGAAGAATGTGCAGATTATTGTGTTGCTCTTTTCTCGGATCTGACCAGGAAAGTAACAATGCAGAATCTTTACCACGACGGAGGGTTCTCAAGTATGGGGATGAGCCTCAGAGCAATTGAACAATATAAGAAGAGCTTTGAGGAGTGCCAGTGATATAATACCTTAGAATAAATAATTCAGCCCTATCGAGAATCCTATATTCCCATCCTGTTTGCTGAAGGACTTCCCGACATCAACTGCAATTACGAAATTCTGATTCATTACAGGCATTATGCTTATACCTGCACACTGATGAAGTTTTTCTTCTCCGGTGTTGAAGTAATCAGAAAAATTCTCCGGCTGAACTAAATCACCCTGATATAAATCTTCAAAAGTATTCCGGAGATCCGCAGGCAGACCGATCTTCCTTGTCACCTTTCCTACATCATAAAAAGCATTGAGTCCAAGATAGCAATCCTGATTAAAGAGCTTGAAATATATCGGTTTCCAGCGTAATTCAAAATTGCCATAAACAAAACCGTCACCAATTACTCTGTTCTTCAGAACACCCCGCAATGTGCTTGATCCACCAAGCCCTTCATTTGTTGCTCCGGTAAGCATTGAGGTGATAACCTGTGACTGGTAAAAGAAAGGTACATCGCCTGAGAGGGTGCTCTGGTATCCAAGCCTGTAAACAAAGGAAAGATCATCCTGTACAAGCGTGAAATACTGGCGGTGTGTAATATAAAATCTTGAAAATCCCCAGTCATTACCAATGAATTTCGGAGCTACCTCTATCCCTATCTCCGTCCAGAGTCCTTTCATCGGATTCGGCCTGTTATCGCGACTATCCCATGATAATCCTGCTTTCACTGTATTTACCCAACCGCCGTCAGCCTCGTTTTCTGATATGAGACCGAGTGCCTGATAGCGTTCATACAGACCGGGCTCTTCCTGTACTGAGGGCAGTTTGTCATCTTTCCCCTTGTTGAGCTTATCGATATCTACTGAACTGTTAATGAAATCCTGAAAGGCAAATCCTGCATTCCATTTAAAATGTTCCCCGGCCAGTTTACCTTCAAAATCATTTTTAAATCTGAACTGGTTCCTTTTAAAACGGTAGAACATCGCTGTCCTGTAATCATCCGATTCATCATCCATCCAGTCTTTGTTGAAAACACTTTCATATCCGTTGAATCCGTAAAAATGATATGCCTGGTCAGGCAAATAGCTTAAATCACTGGTCAGATGAACCCCGGGTATCAGATGGAAGGATTCATACATAATCCTGTAAATGCCGCTCCCTTTTGTAAACCGGGATATCTCAGTGTATGTATGGTCAAGGAACTCAGGATAGACACTGGGATCACCGTAATTGAAAAACTCCACAAGAGCTCCGTACTGGAATCCCAGGTTGGAGTCATAAGTAACAGCCGGAAGTGCACCTCCAAATTTCCATCCCGTTTTTGCTTTCTTTTCCTGTGCGGATAACGCCACAGCAAATAATGAAATCAGCAGAATCGAAAGATATTTCTTCATAAGCTATGGTTTTAGTAATCACCGATAAAGATAAAGAAAACTTGAAATGTTGAACTTCTTTTATAATATTTACTAACTTGGTCAGAAAGTTAAGGGTTCAGAGTTCCGGGTTGGAGGGTAATTATGCGCAAAACTCCAAACTCCAAACTCCAAACTCCAAACTCTTAACTCTTGCCGAATATCTCAAATTTTTGATTACCTGTATGGGTCTTCTTATAAAGAATATAAAGTGTCTTGTTCAGGCCGAAGATAAGCCGGTGCGAAAAGTCTGCGGAAAGGAGATGGCTAAGCTGGGCATTATTAATGATGCATTTCTTTTTATCCAGGATGATCTGATAAGTGACTTCGGATTGATGAACGAGTATCCTGCAGCATACCAGATATCCGAAAATAATTTCGATGTTATCGATGCTACCGGGAAAATGGTCTTTCCTTCATTTTGCGATCCTCATACCCATCTTGTCTATGCCGGTAGCAGGGAGCAGGAATTTACGGATAAGATAAGAGGATTGTCATACGAAGAGATAGCTGCCGGGGGAGGAGGCATACTGAATTCTGCAGCAAAGCTCCGGGAAACATCTGAAGATGACCTGTATGAACAGTCTATGGTCAGGATAAGGGAGATAATCAGCCAGGGAACCGGGGCTGTAGAAATAAAAAGCGGATATGGGCTGTCGACTGAAGCTGAACTGAAGATGCTGCGTATAATAAGGAGAATACGGGGAACATCACCTGTTGAGGTCAGGGCGACTTTCCTTGGAGCCCATGCAATACCTGCCGATTACAGTAATGACAGAAAAAAATATATTGACCTTGTCATAAATGAGATGATCCCGGTTGTTGCATCGGAAAAACTGGCCGACTTCATTGATGTTTTTTGTGATACAGGATTCTTTACAACGGAAGAAACTGAACAGATCCTTACAGCTGGCCTTAAGTATGGGCTGATACCAAAAATTCATGCAAACGAGCTGGATTTCTCCGGAGGAGTGCAAACCGGAGTAAGGCACCGTGCACTGTCAGTCGATCATCTTGAGCGCAGCGGAGAAGAAGAGATTGCGGCCCTGTCCGGTACTGAAACCATGCCGACCCTTCTTCCCGGATCAGCGTTTTTCCTGGGATTGCCTGATCCTCCTGCAAGAAAAATGATCGATGCCGGCCTCCCTGTGGCCCTGGCATCTGATTATAATCCCGGCTCATCCCCTTCGGGAAACATGAAACTGATTATGTCGCTGGGATGTATCAGGCTCAGAATGCTTCCCGAAGAAGTAATAAATGCGGTTTCAATAAATTCGGCTTATGCGATGGGATTGTCAGAGACACATGGTTCAATTGCAAGAGGGAAAATAGCTAATGTGTTCATTACAAAAGAGATTCCGTCGTACGGATTTATGCCCTACGCGTATGGCAGTAACCTCATCGAAACGATAATATTACAAGGGAAAATTTATAATTCTGAAAAACAAAAGTAAGAATGAAGAACATTCGAATAGCGAAGTAAGAACTACTTCATTCTTAATTCGTTTGTTCAAATGTTCTTATTTCTATCAAAAGTCAGGATTTTAAGAGATACTTGGTCTTATGGAAAAACGAATTATTGAATGTGTTCCCAATTTCAGCGAAGGAAGAGATATGTCAGCAATTAAGCAGATCACGGATGTTATTGAATCTGTCGAAAAAGTAAAATTGCTGGATGTTGATCCGGGAAAGGATACGAACAGGACAGTCGTAACGTTTGTTGGAGAACCTGAGGCAGTTGCAGAAGCTGCTTTCCTGGCGGTAAAAAAGGCATCGGAAGTGATTGATATGTCTAAACATAAAGGCGAGCATCCAAGGATGGGAGCAACAGATGTTTGTCCCTTTATCCCTGTGTCAGGCATCACAATGGAAGAAACTGTTCTTATTGCCCGGAAAGTGGCAGAACGGATAGGAAATGAGCTTGGTATCCCCGTATTTTGTTATGAGAATGCGGCTTTTAAGGATGAACGAAGGAACCTTGCTGCCTGCAGGTCAGGTGAATATGAAGGTCTGGAAAAGAAGCTTGCCGGCCCGGAATGGAAACCGGATTTTGGCCCTGCTGTTTTTAACAAGAAATCAGGAGCAACAGCTGTCGGGGCAAGGGATTTCCTTGTAGCATTCAATGTGAATTTAAATACCACATCAACAAGACGCGCCAACGCAATTGCTTTTGATGTAAGGGAAAAAGGACGTGATATTATAAAGGAGAACGGTGAAAAAATAAATATTCCGGGTACGCTTAAGAGCGTAAAAGCCATCGGATGGTATATTGAGGAATACGGAATAGCACAGATCTCGATGAACCTGACAAATATCCCGGTAACACCGGTTCATATTGCTTTTGATGAGGTCTGCAGGAAGGCGGAAGCAAGGGGAATAAGAGTAACGGGATCGGAGCTTGTCGGACTGATTCCATTGAAATCACTTCTTGATGCCGGAAAATATTTCCTCGAAAAGCAACAACGGTCATCCGGTGTACCTGATGAAGAACTGATAAAAATTGCAGTTAAATCTATGGGATTAAGTGAATTACATCATTTCAGGCCTGAAGAAAAAATAATTGAATACGTTATGGAAGATTCAAAGGAGCAGAGGCTCATCGCGATGAGCCTCTGCCAGTTCATGAATTCGGTGGCCTCAGAATCCCCGGCTCCCGGAGGCGGTTCGGTATCTGCTTACATGGGGGCACTTGGTTCAGCGCTTGGAACAATGGTAGCCAATCTTTCGGGCCATAAGAAGGGATGGGACGACAGATGGCAGGAGTTCTCGGAATGGGCCGTTAAAGGAAAAGGTATACAGAATGAGCTTCTCAGCCTTGTAGATGCTGACACTGAAGCCTATAATATGATCATTCAGGCCAGACGCATGCCAAAAAGCACTGAAGAGGAAGTAAAAAGCAGAAATGATGCGATTCAGAATGCTTATAAGGAGGCCATACTTGTTCCTCTCAGAGTAATGGAGACAGCATTTTCGGGTTTCGATCTGATCAGGAATATGGTTGAAAAAGGAAATCCCTCATCGGTAAGTGATGCAGCAGTCGGCTCTCTGGCACTTCTTGCGGCTATTAATGGCGCTTATCTTAATGTCAGAATAAATTCCTCAGGTGTTAATGACCAAAATTTCATAACATCCGTGATCTCCAAAGGATCCTCAATAGTATCTAAAGCCCAGACTGAAAATGATTATATCCAGAAGGTTGTTGATTCCGGTATCGGATTGTAGTAAAGATTATTCAATAAGTTAAAAAACCTTAAATTGACATCAGGAATGTTGTTTTTATAAATATATTCACGGCGAAAAAAACTTAAACCCTTTTTTATGAAGAAGATCATCTTGTTAATGACACTGTTGCTGATAACAGGTTCTGTTATCATTGCACAGACGCGACAAATTACCGGGACTGTAAAGGCCCGGGAAGATGGTTCACCGATACCCGGAGCCAATGTTACGGTCAAGGGGACCACTATTGGTGCCATTACAGGAACAGACGGAAGATACATGATCAATGTTCCGCAGAATGCGACGACACTTGTATTTTCGTTTATCGGAATGGTCAATCAGGAGGTCCTGATTGAAGGCAGGACCACTATTGATGTAGTACTTGAGACCAGTATGGTTTCTGTCGATGAAGTTGTGGTGATAGCTTATGGTACTGCTACCAAAACAGCATATACAGGCTCTGCTGAAGTTGTAAAATCCGACCAGATCGTAAAGATACAGACAGCTTCGGCAGCCAAGGCTCTTGAAGGAGTTGCTGCGGGTGTACAGGTAACTGGCGGGATAGGGCAGCCCGGATCCAGTGCAAATATCAGGATCAGGGGTATCGGCTCGGTAAATGCATCGAGCTCTCCCTTATATGTTGTAGACGGTGCACCTTATGACGGAGCTCTGAATTCGATAAATACAAATGATATTGAATCGATATCTGTACTGAAAGATGCAACATCGGCAGCTTTATACGGAGCTCGCGGTGCAAATGGAGTCATCATTATTACTACAAAAAAGGGATCTGCCGGACAATCGACAATAAATTTCAGGGCAACCGTCGGAACTGTCAACAGGGCTGTCCCCGAATATGACAGGGTAGATGTAAAGGACTATTATGAACTTATGTGGGAAGGATGGTATAATGCTCTTGTTATTGCAAGCAAATTCACTCCGGAAAATGCAGCTGCCACAGCCAGTGGCAATACTACCAGCGGACTTGTAAATAAGCTCGGAGGTTATAACAGCTACAATGTGGCTAATGACCAGCTGGTTGGTCTGGACGGTAAGCTTAATCCGAATGCAAGACTGCTTTACTATGACGACTGGAACGAGAATCTTGCACGTACCGGGATCAGGCAGGATTATAACATTTCACTCAGCGGAGGAAATGAAAAAAGTAAATACTATGCTTCCGTTGCCAACCTAAATGAAGAAGGAATGGTTAAGTGGTCGTATTTCAAACGTCTTACCGGCAGGGTTGGTGCAGAATCCCAGGTAAGAAATGGCTCAAAATGGATGCAGCGCTTTCAGGCGGAACATCCAAACTGCAGGGATTCCTTGCAGAAGGTACCTATACAACCAATCCCTTCTACTACGGAAGGTTGATGGGCCCCATATATCCAATATGGCAGAGAGATACAAACGGTGATATTATACTCGACGGCAATGGCGACAGGATGTTTGATCTGGGAGGAGGTACCAGTATTTATAAATGGGCCGGTCATACACGTCCGTATGCACCAAATTCAAACCTGATGCTGACACTTCCCATGGATGAAAGATCAACTGCTCTGAATAACTTTTCAGCCAGACTGGGGACAGAAATATCTTTCCTGAAAGATTTTAAATTCAGGGTATCTTATAATACTGACCTGTCCAACTATTTTCTGACTACTTACCAGAACTATCTTTATGCAGATGCTGAAGCAGTAAAGGGACGTTCTACAAAGGAATACAGGAAAGTCATTTCTTACACAATGAATGAAATACTTACATGGGCTAAAACTCTCGGTTCCCACAGGGTATCATTGCTGGCCGGTCATGAGAACTATGAATATACCTGGTCGAATGTGTATGCAACCAGAACAGGCTTCACAATACCGACAACTGAGCTTGTTGCTGCTTCTGTGGCAGAAGGAAACAGTTCATCTTCCGACGAGTATTCAATTGAAGGATACCTCTTCCGCGGCGATTACAATTTCGCTGACAAATATTATGTCTCAGGTTCGTTCCGTACAGATGGTTCTTCGAGATTTTATTCAGATGTAAGGTGGGGTAATTTCTGGTCACTGGGAGGTTCATGGAGAATTACCCAGGAGCGTTTCATGGAAAACCTGCCCTGGATAAATGACCTTAAACTTAAGGCTTCATTCGGTGAACAGGGAAATGATGATATCGGTACTTATTACGGATGGCAGAGTCTTTTCTCAATTTCAGGAAGAAACAACGGTAACTATAATGGGGCATTACATTCACAGCTAGAAAACAAAAAACTCCAATGGGAAAAGAATTCAAATCTCAATGTAGGGCTTGATTTTAGTTTCCTGGACCGTATTTCCGGAACAGTTGAGTATTTTATCCGAAACTCCAGCAACCTGTTGTTCAGTGTGCCTTTACCTCAGTCGACCGGTATTTCATCAAACTGGCAGAATATTGGTTCAATGAGCAATAAAGGGATTGAAGCTACCCTTGGAATAGATATTCTTAAGGGGAATCTTCTCAAATGGAATCTGGAAATTAATGCCACATCCTATAAAAATAAAATAACAAAAATGCCTCTTGGTACTGACGGAAAGCCGCAGGAGATTGTATCGGGAACAAAGAAACTATCCGAAGGACACTCAATATATGATTTCTGGCTGAGAGAGTTTGCAGGTGTAGATTCTGAGGATGGCAGCATATTGTTCTACAAAGACATTAAAGATGAAGAGGGGGAAGTAACCGGACGTGAAACAACTAAAGACCAGAATGCGGCAAGTTATTACTATGTTGGTTCTTCAATTCCAAAAGTGTACGGAGGTATAACAAATACAATCTCAGTTAAAGGATTTGAACTCTCTGCTCTTGTGACCTATTCTCTGGGAGGCGATTTTTACGATTCAAACTGGGCATCATTGATGCATACAGGTGCCTTTGGTTCTCACTGGTCATCTGATATTCTTAACCGCTGGCAGAAAAAGGGTGATATAACTGATGTGCCGCGTCTCCAAAATAACTACACTGCAGCTACTGCAGCTTCATCACGTTACCTTATTGATGCAAGCTACCTCTCATTGAGGAATGTCACACTTTCATACAGGATCCCTGTTTCAATTTCACAGAAACTTGATATGTCTGCTTTAAATGTTTTCGTTTCAGGTGACAACCTGGGATTGCTTTGTAAACGCAAGGGGATGGATCCTCAGCAGTCTTTTGCAGGAACTGCTGACTTTACATATGTGCCGAGCAGAATAGTAAGTGTCGGACTCAATTTAACTTTCTAATTCCACATAATATGAAAAAGTTATTATTACTTAATATATTCATCCTCCTGGTTATTCTGGCAGGATGTGAAAAAGATTACCTTGAAAGAGTACCGACTTCAAGTCTTGCAGAGAAGGACCTTCTTTCAACAGTTGGCGGAAATCATACTCTTCTTCATGGTATACACAGGTCGACTTATGCCTTCTATAGCTCTCATGACAGATTTGGTCAGAAAGCGGTAGATATGGCTGTTGATCTTCTTGGTGAGGACTATTACCAGAGTGAACGTGGTTACGGATGGTTTGTAGCATGGTATCAGTATCTCGATCACAGAAATATCAATTCAGCCAATCTGGAATGGGTATGGTCATATTATTATGATATTATTGACAATGCCAATATCATCCTGGCAAACATCGATGCTGCTTCCGATGCTGCTCTGAAAACTTCTGAAGTGCAGTTCATTAAAGGAAATTGTCTTGCTTACAGGGCTTTCAGCTTTTATCAGCTTGTTCAGCTTTATGCACAACGTTACGATATCAGCGGGACTAACACTCATCCGGGGATACCGATCTATACCGAACCAACACAGGAAGGGAAGGCAAGGTCAACAGTTGCTGAAGTTTATACCCAGATCAATAAAGATCTTGATGATGCAATTGAACTTTTCACGACCTCAACATTCAGCCGGGCAAATGTGTCTGAACTTAATTTAAGGGTCGCCCAGGGTATCAAGGCCAGAGTAGCGCTGACCACCGGGCAATATGCTGTTGCTGAAGAAATGGCAAAAGCTTCACGTACCGGTCATGCTCTTGTTCCGGCTGCAAAATACGGTTACGGCTGGAATAAGGCAGACAATACAGAGTGGATGTGGGGAGCAGTTCTTATAACCGAACAGCAGACAAGCTATGCTTCGTTTTTCTCGCACATCGATCCTTATTTCGGAGGTTATGCAACTCTTGGAAATCATAAACTTGCCAGCACAGCTGTGTATGATTTTATGAGCGCCACTGATGAGCGTAAGAAAACATTCCGGACCATTGCCGGCAAACCAAGGGTTGGCAGGAAGTTTACCGGTAACGGAGGATATGATGCAACTGGTCAGTCCAACTGGACAAATGATTACCTGTACATGAGATCTGCAGAGATGTACCTTATTGAGGCGGAAGCAATAGCCCGTCAGGGTGGAAGGGATGTGGATGCACAGAAAGCATTGTTCGATCTTGTATCAAAAAGAGATCCTTCCTATGTCCAGAGTATCCTTACCGGGGAAGACCTGATCCAGGAGATCCTCATGCAGAGGAGATGCGAGCTCTGGGGAGAAGGATTCAGGTTTTTCGATCTCAAGCGTCTGAACCTTGATCTGAACAGGGAAAACCTTGGACATACATCATCGTTGTGGAATGCTGCGGGTTATTTTGCAGCAGGAGACAAGAATTTTGTATTCCTTATACCAAAACAGGAAATGGATGCCAATCCTAAAATGGTACAAAACGAATTGTAACAAGAAGTAAATCAACTCAATATTGAAGAAGGCTGTCTCATACAAGACAGCCTTTTCAATTTTTTTACCGGAGGTTTTCCTCTTATTTTTAGTTCAAGGTGTATATATATCTTCCGGGAATATTTGATTATTAAGCAATAAACCGACCACATTAATCAAAAATAATAACCTATGATATTTGTCATTTTAAATTATTGCTATATTAGTGGCGCGATTATTTCTATTAACCTAAACTTTTATTTATGAAACGAATCCTGATGTTTATTACACTGGTGCTAATAACAGGTGCGCTTGCTATGGCACAGACAGTGCAGATTTCGGGTACTGTGACCGGCTCAGAGGACGGTTTGCCATTACCCGGCGTTAACATTACAGTCAAGGGAACGACTATCGGTGCAATAACCGGTGCCGACGGAAAATATGTCCTGGCAGTTCCGACCGGTGCACAAACCCTTGTTTTCAGCTTTATCGGTTTTGTTACCCAGGAAGTGCCGGTACAGGGCAGGACAACAATCAATATTGTTCTGAGGCAGGACCTTTATAACGTCGATGAGGTTGTGGTGGTTGCTTATGGTACCGCACAAAAGAGAGATATTGCAGGTGCAGTATCCACAGTTAAAGGCGATGATATCAGAAAGGTCCCGGTCCAGAGTTTTGACCAGGCACTTCAGGGAAAAGCTGCAGGGGTATCAATTACAACCCCTAATGGAGTTCTTAACAATCCGCCGGTTATTCGTATAAGGGGATTCAACTCGATTTCATCCAGTTCAAATCCACTTGTTGTTGTGGATGGGGTTCCGGTATTTACAGGCAATATTGGAGGTACTGCTATTCAAAATGCTCTTGCTGATGTTAATCCATCGGATATTGAATCAATGGAGATATTGAAAGATGCATCTGCGACTGCACTTTATGGTTCAAGAGCTGCAAACGGTGTTATCCTGATTACAACTAAGCGCGGTTCAGCTGCCAAGACTAAAGTAACATACGACGGATATACTGGCTGGTCAGAGCCTTTCAGGTTGTTTGATCTTATGAATGCTGAACAATATCTTGCTCATAAGAACCTTGCTTATGCTAATGCAGGTTCTTCAGTAGTCTTGAAGCAGGTTAATGATGCGCAAGGTAATCCTATTGAAACGGATTGGGCAGATTTTGTCTATCAGAAAGGTATGCAGCAGAGTCATTCAATAACTATTTCAGGATCATCGCCAACTACATCTTATTATCTTTCAGTTGGTTACACTGATCAGGACGGAATGGTCAAGAAAAACTTTTACAAAAGAAAGAATGTCAGAATGAATGTAGATCACAAACTACTAAAGATAGTTACTCTTGGTGCTAATGTTGCTTATACAAATGGCTATACTGAATCACCAAATACCGGATCTAGTTTTGCCACGGCAGGTGCTGCCCGTCTTGCATTCGTTCTTCCTCCCATAATCGGACCCTATCTGAATGACGGCTCGTATAACCTCTATCAGGGTGGAATCGGTGGTATGGGTACAGGATTGGCCGCAGGACTCGGTTATCATAATCCGGGTCAGATTCTTAAAACAAATTCACATACAACTGAGTCTGACAGGATACTTGCAACACTTTCTGCCAGCATTGAACCGGTTAAAGGCCTTGTAATTAAAACAGTCTATGGGATCGATAATATGGCTAGGGAGACAACTACGTTCTGGCATCCAGTTGGTGGTGATGGTTATTCTTATGAAGGTTATGCATATAACTGGACTGGAAAAGACAAAAGGTGGACATGGTCAAATACAGCCAATTATAATTTTACAATCGCCGAAAGATTGAACCTCGGACTTCTTGCAGGTCTTGAGCATCAGAGAACTGTAGGCAGTAGCTGGAATGCTACCAAAACGGTTGTTTCTGATCCTTTCTTCGAATCGTTTGCGGGGCCATGGACAACTGCATACGGTATACCCGGCGGCGGTTACGGAGAAAACCTGTACTCTTCCTATTTCGGTCGTGCAAGTGTAAACTGGGATCGTAAATATTATATTGAAGGCAGCTTTCGAAGGGATGCTTATAGCGGTCTTTCTGAGAAGAATAAATGGGGTACATTCGGCGGGGCTTCCTTCATGTGGAATATTTCGAATGAAGGCTTTATATCCAATTCAGGACTTGCGGATCTCTTTTCTGACATAAGGTTGAAACTCAGCTACGGAAGAGTTGGTAATATGTTTGGAATCGGGAATTATAGTTCACTTTATCTTTATAGTTTCAGCCTTTATGCTGACGACCCGACTCTATATTTCTCTCAAGCGGGAAATGCAGATCTTAAATGGGAAACCAGCGACAAATATGACATCGGCCTCAGTTTTGGTATTCTTAATGACAGATTGCAGGCAGATCTTAATTATTTCTATAACGATGTTAATCACCTTATTCTCAGCGTACCTCAATCACCTTCAAAAGGTATTCCAGGTAACTCCATACCAGCAAACGTAGGATCAATGTTTAACACCGGATTTGAGTTATCGCTTACAAGTTATAATATTTCAAAACCCAACCTTAGCTGGACCACTAACTTCAATTTTACCTTTATTAAAAACGAAGTTACTGAATTAGCTCCCGGAGTAACCGAAATTCGTACGGCTACAGCAGACCTTGAAACAACCAATATAACAGTAGTTGGCAAACCTGTAGGTAACCTGCTGGCCGTGGAAACACGTGGTGTGGATCCACAAACAGGACGAAGAATTTTTGTAAATGCAGCCGGGAAAGAAATACTTTACAGTCATGAAGCACCATCGGCAACAAGATGGACATACAGATCAGATGGAGCACCTGCTCCGGCCGTTAATACTGCAAGTGATGCGGTTGCCTGGGCCTCTCCTCTGCCAAAATTTTACGGAGGGTTGGATAATAATCTAAATTATAAAAACTTTGATCTGGCATTGAACCTGACTTATTCAATGGGCTTCTATGTATATGCCGGATCAAAAGCAGGTATAAGAGATCAAAGGTGGTGGAACAACTCGGTTGAGGTATATAAAACTGCCTGGAAAAAAGCCGGTGATATAACAAATATTCCGAAACCAATTATTAATGATAATGTATCAAATGGTTCCGCATTCCCGATTACGGAAAATATCGAGAAAGGAGATTACTTGAAAGTGAGGAACATATCGTTGGGATACACCTTCAAAAACATCCTTCCAGGTGCAATGAAAATTGAAAGCCTGAGAGTCTACGGACAGGTATTTAATGCTGCTGTCTTTACAAAGTATTCTGGCTCTGATCCTGAAGTCTCCACAAACTCAGACTCCAACCTGGCTCCTGGTGTTGACAGGAACACTGCCCCTCAGTCCAGGACTTATACCTTTGGTCTTAATATAAGTTTTTAATAAACTAATAGAGAAACAGATATGAAAAATCTATTAAAATATACAATAATATTTTTATTATTGGTAACAGGGTGTACTAAGGACGAATGGATGAATCCGGTTCCAATTACATCACTTGATGAACAATTTGTTTTTGATACAAAAGATAGGATTGAATCACAAGTTAACGCAATGTATGCTTCACTGAAAAGTGGTCAGCATCTGGGTGGCAGATTCCTGGTTTATAATGATCTCAGAGCTGATAATTTTCTACCAAAAAGCTCGAACCTTGTCACTTGTTTTGCTACGTGGAACCATACAGCAATTGCTTCTACAAATGAAGTTCAAAACCTGTGGGGAGCAGTTTACTCAACAATTAACGTTGTTAATATTTTTCTCGAAGGTCTTACCGCAGCCTGGGGAGAAGGTAAGGTCTCAGGATTTTTATCTGAGGCAGAATACAATCAATTCAGGAGTGAAGCATTAACCATAAGGGCTTTATGCTATTTTAACCTTATGCAAATGTATTCAAAACCTTACCATATGGGTAATGGTAACAACAGGGGGGTGCCATTAAGACTAATAGGATATAAAACAACTGAGGGAAATGACATGGCACCTAGTAAAGTATCTGAAATCTATACGCAGATACTTAAAGACCTGAATGATGCGGAGCCATTATCATACACAAGTTTTGGTACAAGCAAATATCTAAACCTTACACGAATACACAGGAATACTATTATTGCACTTAAAACAAGAGTCTATTTGCATATGCACAACTGGGCTCAGGTGGTAGCAGAATCAGCAAAAATTGTTCCAGTTACTGCACCATTTACTGCAACTTCCGGGGTGGCATATACTTTGAACCCTGTCTATGCTGATGTTTTTAAATCTCCTCATTCAACAATGGAGACAATTTTTTCCATGCCGAATACATCAGCTAACAATGCCGGAACCCAGAATCATCTTGCACATTATTTTGGATCCGGATCCAGCGAATCATATTATCTTGTAAAGGGTGCAGGTTCCTTGTATGAATCAATGGATGCTACAGACGCCAGAAAAATGATGATGGGAATTAGTGGGGGAAATCCTTTTTTGACAAAATATGTTGATCAGAGTACAAGAACAGATTATGTTCCCGTTATAAGATGGGCGGAGGTACTACTTAACAGAGCTGAAGCACTTGTTCGTGGAGGAGGATCAATTGATGCTGAAGTAGTTAGTCTGCTGAATGCAGTCAGGACACGTTCCTTTCCTACCGGGGCTTATGATGTTGCCGATTTTGTTACCACACAGGATTTTTATGATGCAATTCTTCTCGAGAGAAATATGGAATTCCTCGGTGAAGGTATCCGTAACATGGACCTTATTCGCCTTGGCCTTACAATACCTGGTAAATCCAGTTCAAGTTTCGGAACTGTTGGCGCAGTTGATGCGGCTAACCAGTCATATACATGGCCAGTTCCTGTTAGTGAGCTTAGCTACAATAATTTGATGACACCTTAAAATAACAGGAATAATCGTTTATGAAAAAAGCTGCACGCCATCCGGCGGAGCAGCTTTTTTTTGTCGTGCCGTCTTGCAGTCATGTGGTCATTCAGTCATGTGCACGACCGCACGACCGCCAGCCTTTGCCAAGGTTACGGCTGGCAAAGCACGACCTGATCAACCAATCCTTCTTATTGTTCGCAAATGATGCGAATAGGTGCCAAGCTCATGCTTGAATATCCCCTGATGATCGATCGGATCTATTCTGACCCTTCCGGAAGCGTGAATTACAAGTCCTCTGGAAATTATCATTCCCACGTGTGAGATCTTCCCTGATTCATTGTCAAAAAATACTAGATCGCCGGGTTTTGTCTCTTCAAGAAAGGTGACTGTTTCACCGATTCCGGCCTGCATCCAGCTGTTACGGGGTATCATATGACCACAAATTTTATAAACAAGCTGGGTAAAGCCCGAACAATCCATGCCCGAAGGAATACGGCCTCCCCAGATGTACGGACTGTTAATAAATTTCATTGCAATATCGGCAGGTGAATCACTTCTTGCAATCCAGTTGTAATTGAATTCATTACAGGTTGTAAAGGTGTCACTCCCCACTGAGAATGTCTTCCTTTCAAAGTCTGGTTCATAAACCTCACATCCGGCTTCAAGTACCATCCTTGTCTTG